>JAKQBV010000351.1 GCA_029573925.1 bacterium | reverse complement strand
AAAAAAGCTGTCAGAGAAGTGGCTTTCGAGCGGGGACGCCCGACCCCTATCGAGGAGTGGAAAAACTATCCCAAAACGGGAAAATACACCACCTTCCCCGCGCAGGACCTGCCCGGCTACGGTTATATAATCGCATACACGAGCCGGTGGTTTGGAGGGGAACTGACCACGAAATACGCATACGCCGTTCAACTCGCGGCGGAGTTCGCGGCGATGATTTCGCTGGCGGCGTGCGCGGGCGCGATGCTGGGCGGCAGGGCTGCTCTGCGCTTCGGCATTTTCTACATCTTCCTTTTTCCTTTCATCTGGCCGCTGGCGTTCCAGCCTATGCGCGACATTTTCAACTTCGCGGTTTCTTCTTTCGGAGTGGCAGCGTTCTTCGTTTATTCGAGAGGCAAAGGGAATGGGAAATTTTTCGGCGCTGCTGCCCTGTTGGTTCTGTCGTCGCTCCTTCTGTGGGTGGCTCCGAGATGCTACTATTTTATTTTCCTTCTGGCTCCAGCCGCTTTTTTCATGGCGAACAAAACCCTCGCGTCAAAGGCCGCTTTCGCGGCTCTGTGCGTAGCCGTTCCGCTGGCCGTTTTCGGCGTTCCTTACAGGAGCTTTAACGTCGCCCACTACGGAACTACTGACACTGCGACCATCGGCAGGGGCCTGTGGGAAGGCATGGGCATAGCGGGCGAAAATAAATACGGATTCAAGCTGGACGACTCTGCGATGCTTCCCTTCCTAAAGGAGCAAGGACATGAAAACGTGTCTTACGGCTCTCCCGAAATGAACAGGCTGCTTGGAGAGCATGCGATAGGCGTGATAAAAGAGGACCCCGGATTTTATCTGAAAACAATCTTAGTCAGGTCGATCCGGATGGCAAGAAACCCGCTTCCTATGTTTTACCAGCAAAGAAATCCGCGAAGCGAATCCGGGCTTTCCCGCTCTGAATATATCATGAGGAATCCGGTAGACGCCGTGATGGGAGTGGCGCAGAACGCGTGGGCGTTGGCAGTGTTTTATTTGGGGCTGATTCTCTCGGCGGCTATGATTTTTTCAAGGAGAGGACGGCGAGCGGAGACGGTTGTATTCATGCTGCCCGTTTTCTATCTGCTCGCGACCACCCTGCCCCTGCATTTCGAGGCAAGATACATGGCGGCAGGCGCGCCGGCGCTTATAGCTCCGCTGCTTTGGGGCGCGGAAGCCGCGCTGGGAAAGCTCAAGCGGACAAAGCGGAAACTCGGAGAATCCTCTTGAAGAAGTGCCTTGATTGCGGATTCGCTCATGAGAGCGTTGACTGGGTCTGTCCATCGTGCGGAGCGCAACCCGCCATGCGCGGCGGATTCCTTTCTTTCGTTCCCGGCTCGGACGGCGGCGGAGAGGGGTTCGACCCCGGAGTGTTCGAGACGCTTGCCCGAATAGAATCGGGCAGTTTCTGGTTTGCGGCGCGCAACAGGTTAATCAAGTGGGCGTTGGCTAAACATTTTCCAGACGCGAAAACGCTGTTCGAGGCCGGGTGCGGCACGGGGTTCGCTCTGACCGAGATTCAGAAATCATTTCCGGCGATCGAAGTTTCGGGAGCGGACTTGTTTACGCGGGGTCTGGAGTTCGCCGCTGGACGCCTTTTTCCGGGTACGGCGCTATATCAGATAGATGCGGCGCGCATCCCTTTCAAGGACGAGTTCGACGTCGTCTGCTCGCTGGATTCGCTCGAACACATAAAAGACGACGCGGGGGCGCTGCGCGGGATGTTCGACGCGGTCGCCCCGGGCGGCGGCCTAATCTGTTCCGTCCCTCAGCATCCGTGGCTGTGGTCGGATTTCGACGCGCAAAGCAGACACGAGCGGAGATACGCGGCGAGAGACTTGAAACAAAAAGTCGAGCGGGCCGGTTTTTCCATCATTTTCTCAACTTCCTTCATGACGCTGCTTTTTCCGGCGATGCTGGCTTCCCGGATAGTCTGGAAACTGAAGCCGGGACGCGAGGCGACCAGCGAGTTCAAACCCGGCTTTATAAACGCGGCGATGCGGGCGGCGGCGGCGGCGGAAGCGCGCGCAATCATCGCCGGAGCGCGGTTCCCTTTCGGCGGCTCTCTACTTGTCGTGGCGAAAAAAACGATTCCTTGCGATTATGCTTGTTATTAGATAATTTTACTCGCTTACTTGTGTTACACCAATGCTGTTCA
>JAKQBV010000330.1 GCA_029573925.1 bacterium | reverse complement strand
CGCAGAGAGCGTATAGGTGATTGGCCCGTCAGGTCTCTCAAGGCCGAAAACTGCGAGATCGTATTCTAAAACCTACCCGCCCCTCCACCCCTTTTCGATGAGGGTTGGGTTACGGTGGGTTGACAGCCTTTATCATAGGTGTATTTTTCTCGTGAAAAATCCGGGCTGGTTGAAATTTCGGCCTATAAAGAATTCCCTCTACCGCGGGAATGACGGCGTCAGATTTTAAAATCGGCAGGCCCAAGTTTCGCGTCTATCTCGATTTCGCTCCACGTCTTTTTCTCGAAGACCGCGCCGCCCTTGCGCCGCTCGTACTGGAGCAGAACCGATTCCTTTTTGTCCACCCATAGAGTCATCTTGTCGAATTCCGGGTTCTTGAGTCCGGAGAATTCAATTTTCCACGCGTCCCGGCCGGCAACTTTTTCCGCGCCCGCCATTTTCGGGACAGCTCCGCCGACCTCGTCCTTTATATCCATAACATCCGATTTCCAGTCGCTTTTGAAAAAGCCCGCCAGCCGCGGATCGTCCTTGCCCACCCATATCGCCGGGATGATGCCCTGCTTGGCGCGCACGTGGCTCTTCTTCACTTTTCCATTGTAAACCACCTTCGAGCCTTTATCGTCTCCGTCCACAACGTCCAGCCTCATCACGTCGGGCGCGATATACCAATACATGCATTTGCGGCTCTCCGTGAGGGCTTTGTTTTTGCTAGATTCGGGATGCGCTTTAAGATAGTCAAACGTTAGCTTGTATTGTTTCAGCGTGTCGGCGCGTTTCACCAACGCGTCGAACACTTCGGACGCCGTCGGGTCCGCGAAAGAAGCCGACGCGGCAAAGACGGCGGATACAGCGGCTAACAAGAGAACAGCAGACAGTTTTCTCAAGACATTCTCCTTTCGCGGCGTGGCCGCGTAAAATTTTCCGCCCTCATTTGGGAGAGGACGGCTTTGACGCCGGCTTCATCTCCGGCGCGGTGGTTTTGAACTCCTCTAACCGGGGCAACGCCAGAAGGTAATGCGAAGCGGAGACTGGCCCGGTTTCAATCTTCATGACGGCCTTGAAAGAAACCAGTTCGCCGTCCGCCGGAGCGGAGGCTGAGCCTGCGCGCTCCGGAACCGGGCCGCGCGCGCGCATGCAGTTGCCCAGCAAGTCCTCTATGGCCCACTCCCCTTCTAGCGCGGGAGCGTCCGAACCGCATCCTGCAGAGTCAGCCCGGTAATTTCCCGCAGCGAAAAACTCCATGCCCGAAAACAGAGCCGGGTTCTGCAGCAACTCACCGGGCGAGAAGGATTGAGAAGCGTCGCGCTCCCTCTCGATTTCGAGCATCCTCTGCTCTGCGGCTTCCTGTCGTTCCTTCTGCGCTTCTTTGGGGTCCTTGCGAGGCTGTTGCGCGGATTGTTGCCGCTGCGCCCCCGTTTTCGCCGGGTCGCGGGCCGGAAACAACATCGGCCTGTTCCTGACCATCGTGACGATGCCCTCCGCGGCCACCGTCCTTCCGACGCCCACTTTCGTCGCCGGATCACAACCCTGCGGCGGCTCGACCCTGACCCACACGCAATTCCTTCCCTCTCCCTGCAACATCCAGTCCCGCTTGTCCATTCTGCCGACGCACGCTCCGTCGCCGCCCATGAACATCCCGACCGCCACGACCGTCTTGCCCGCGTAGTCCGCCGGAGAATCTATTAG
Organism: bacterium; assembly: GCA_029573925.1. GTDB lineage: Bacteria > UBP15 > UBA6099 > UBA6099 > UBA6099 > UBA6099. The sequence continues at coordinate 5,895 of JAKQBV010000330.1, read as the reverse complement.
TTGTTTTACCGTCACGATTGTTCTGGATTCCTGTTCCTGCTCCGCGCCCCGAGTAGCCGCGCTGGCAAAAATTAAGCAGACCGCCGCCGCCAATGCCGCCGCGCGCAATTCCATTACATACTTTATTTTCATAATTCCATGCTCCCTGTCTTTGAGGCCCATGTCCGCTCCTGCAATAAATCTTCAGCCAATAATGCCTTCCCCGGAGCCGCGCTTACACCCCGCCGCTCCGCCGCGTTCCGCCGTTGCGCAGAATTTCGCGTCAGACTCGGATTTCAAAAAATCCGATTTACATCATTTTAACGGATACACGCTCTTCGCTTCAACCCGAAAAAAACGACCCGCTCCTTTTCCACCTCTCGCCTTTACTCTCCGCTCCGGGAATTGGATTTTTAAATTGGATTCTGGTAAACTGACGGCGAAAAAAAAGCGCGGAGGAAGTTGTGATATGAAGATATCTAGGATTGCGTTGATTTGGGCGGCGGCTCTTGCTCTTGCGGCATGGACGGCTGTGTCGCCCGCGCGGGCCGAAGACCGGATTCTGAAAATGACGTCCGCAGGGCTGGGAACCGAGATCGAAGTCGATATGGCCGAAATCCGGGCCGCTTACGAATTCGACCGGAGCGCTCCCCTCAATGTCGTCATCGAGAAGGAAGCCGAGTTCCTGCCGTCTTGCGTGAAGATAAGTTTCTCGTACGACAGCCCGAACGGGGGCAGAGTGCCGGCGTCGCTGATTATGCCCAAGCCGCACATCGGGCCGATGAACCCGGCGCGCTCGACCGTCGAAGGCGCTTTGCCCGCCGTCTTCTTCATGCACTTCCACGTGTCGGACAAAAGCCTCGCGGACGTTTTCGCTCCGTGGACGGGCCACGGCATCGCCATCATGGCGATTGACGGCGTCTACAGGGGAGACCGCGCGGAAAAAGGCAAGGACATCCTGATGGACGACCCGGCTCTCAGCGCAAAACACATGCAGGAACAGATTCGGGACATCCTGCGCGGCTTCGACGTTCTGGCCTCTTGGAAAGGAATCGACCCCGGACGCCTCGGCTACATGGGCATAAGCATGGGCGCCCTCACCGGAACAGCCGCCACCTCTCTCGACCCCAGAATCAAATCCATCCTGCTCGCAGACGGCGGCGCGGACTTCTCTCTCATGTTCCGCCATTCTGATTACGGCGATATGCAGGAAATCAGAAAATATATGGAAACAAACAACATGTCTCCGGAGCAGTTCGTCGACATGTTCAAGTTCGTCGATCCCGGCGTTTTCGCTCCCATGCTGAGCGACAGGGCGGTGATGCTGATGAACGGAAAGAACGACACCACCATCAGCGTTCCGGCGATGGAGGCTCTTCACAAGCTGATCGACACGCCCCGCAAAGGCGTCGTTTGGTACGACTCAGACCACATTCTGCCTCTGGACAAAGTGGCGGTGGACAGCCTGAAATGGTTTAAAAAATCGCTGTAGAGGGCCGGCGTCCCCGCGAGGCGCTTCGATAATTGACTTGAGCGGGGGAGCGGGTATAATCAGACCAAACCACTAGGGGGAACGCGCAATGAAACTGTCAAGGATAACAGCGGTTTTCGCGGCGCTCGCCGCGGCGGCGGTATGCTCGCAGGCGCTCGCGCAACAGACTTATGAACTGAAGATTAAGGGAACTCCCGGAGTCATAACAAAATACGAGGCGTCCGTCGGCGGCGCGCTCTCCTTCGACCTCGTCGGCCTTCCGATGCCCAACGCGAAGATGTCGGGCGAAAACCTCGCCGTCAAGATAAACCTAGACGCGTACATGGACACTCAGGACGCTTACGACGAAGGCACGGTGTTCCTCGCCAAGGCGATGATAAAGAACATGATACTCGGCGGGTCGCTGCAACTGCCGGACATCGGCGGCATCGGCGCCGGCGCAGCCCCTGAACTCCTCCTCGACATCAGCCCGCAGGGCGGAATCAACAACGTCGAAGTCCGCAACCTCAGCATGCCCGACGGCATGGGCAACATGCTCGGCGGCATGATGCCCGGCATGGGCAATTCCGGCATGGACCTCACCAGCCTCGACACCATCCTGCCTATCATCACCGGCCTCATCCCCCCCATCCTTCCCAAAGACCCGGTCGCCGTCGGCGACACTTGGGTGCAGAAGGTCGCTCAGGACGATATGCCGATGCCGATTTTCCCCATCCTCGAAATGAGATACAAACTCATATCCGTCGACAACGGCGTGGCCGTCATGGAGTTCGCCTCCACTGGCGACTACGACGCCGGATTTCTCAACAACTTCCTTTCCATGATCCCCGAAATCCCGATGGGCGACGACGTGATGTCTATCGGCAAAATCGACCTCAAGATGAAATGGGAAGTCGCAGGAGGAATGTCTCTGGCGATTGATTCAGGAACGATTGAGGACATGAGCGCCGACTCCAAAGTCACCGTCAAAGGCGGAGCCAAAATCAACTTCACAAAACCAGACGGCTCGAAGGAGAAATGGGAGCCGGAAGCAAAAGTCAACCTGACCCTCAACGGAACTCTTAAAAATGCCGGAGAAGTATCCCGCGAACAGTTCGAGGAACTATTCCCCGCCCCCGCAGAAGAATCGGAAGACGAGGAATCGGAAGAAGAATAATCCGCATTTAACAAGGGTTCAGCATTGTTTGAACAGAGGAAGTATCCGCCCGTCGGCGGTGGTCATAGAAACATCAAACAGAGCGGCGACCGTCGGCGCGGCGTCGATAATCGAGCACAGGCCGCGTATCATCCCGGATTCCACTCCGGGGCCTGAGAAAAGGAGCGGCACAAGCGAGTCTTCCGCGCACAGGCCGCCGCCTCCGCGCGCGCCGTTTTCCACCTCGAAGCAGAACCCCCTCTCCCTGTTCGCGAGCAATACCACATCCGGGCTGTGCTTGCAGAAAAATCCTTTCAGTCTCTTGCGCGCTCCGGGGTACTTGATTTCATTCCCGCCACGCAAAAAGAATTCTTGCGGCGACTCCGCCAGAACGCCGTCATAAACCACGTACTCGCCCATCTCAACGTTTTTAACCAGAACCAAATCCAGCCATCCGGGAACAGAACCGCCCGCGCCGCTCGCCGACGCCCCGAAAAACGCGTCCGCCGCCGCCATCAAATCTTCCTCGAAAAGCGGCGGACTATGCCATTTTCCAGTCGCCCTGTTCCTCAAGTGCAGGTGATACGAGCCTGAATGTATGAATGCCACCGCCGAACGCCTCTTCGGATTGTCCGACTCGGCGGGGTTGTATATCGAATACCCGGCGTAGGAAAGGATTCTCCGCATCGCCGCGCGGGACACCACGCGTTCCGGCGGAGCGGGAGCGTGCCTGCCTCCGCGCGCCGCGCACAACGCAAAATGGAACTCCTGTAGCGGATGCCTCCGGGCGAGCGCGTCGAGCGTCCTTCCGAAACACGCGTCCAGAACGCCTGAAACATACTCGCGCTCCTCGTCCTCCGCCGTGTCCGCGCTTCTCGGGAACGCGCCGGCGAAATTCACCTGAACCATCCTGTGCAACCGCCTAGTATCGGCTATGAACTTCGCGGCCTTGCGCGCCGCCGCTCGGTCAAACGCCGCCCGGCCTCCTTTCCCCCCCGCCGACGCTAGAGCTATCTCCAGCGCGCTCGCCGTTATGTGCTCATCCGCCCCGCGCCCCACCGGCGTCCATACCGCCGCCGACCTCGCAGCGCGCGTCTTCAACGCCTCGAATATTGTCGCCGTTCCGCCGCTTATGTCCTTATCCAGCGCCGGCCCGTCCCCCGTCTTCGGCAGCGCCGGAAGCCCCAACCGCCCCGCCGCGCCCCGCCACGGCTCCGTCATCGCGTATTCTCTGTGCGCAGGCATCTTTCCGTGCCTGTCGAACCGCCCGCCTCCCGTTATCAGGTTTCTTCCGGGCATAGCTCCCGTAGCCAGCGCAGCGTGACACGACGCCGCCACGGACGGAAACACAGCCGCCGCCAGTTCCGCCCTGACCGCGCTGCCGAATATCCTTTTGATGTTCGGCAGCCTTCCGCCGTCAAGCAACTCATAGAACACGCCCGGACGCATCGCTCCTATCGTGAACAGCGCCGCACGGGTTTCCACTCTCATGTCTTTTCCTTTCCGCGTTCGGTAATTCTATAATATTTCTTTACTCGTGTTCAGTCCCCGCCGGAAACATTTCATCCATCCGAGCAGTGGAGATAATAGAAAAGATGAAAAATGAAACAAGGGAAAAGAATAGCAGAAAACGAAAAACGGAAAGAATCTTTTGAAAAGTTTCTCTTTGAATCGCTCCAAAACCTTTCAATGGTAGTCGGGAGCGAATCGCTGACGCGCTTCCATCCCGACGCCCCATGTGAAATCATTCCTGAGTATCTCTGAAAATCAGATAGTTCTGACAGTAAATATATGGCTTTTGTAAAAAGGTTTTTAGTTCGTTTAATTTGGAGTGCGGCAATTCATGAATCGCCGCAGTTCAAATTTACGCAATTTCACTATCTGAGTTTTAGTGGCAATCAGGAAATCATTTGTAAACAGATTCCGCTGAAAACTCTTTCCCAACATCTATTCTCACGATATGCGCCGAAAGCGGAGGCAAAGCTCCGACTTGGGCTCCGGCATGAAAGATTTAGAAAGGGATTTTTAGGGAAAACTTTTTCAAAAGTTTCCCCTTCCCGGCGCTAACGCTCCGTTTATATTGATTTTTCGGGGAATTGAACTGAAAATGTGAGTTGGCGGCGGCGAGGCGCGGACGATGGGGGAAAATAAAAAACCGCAGGAGGTTTTCCCGCGGTTAGTGCCGAAGAGGGGACTTGAACCCCTACGTCCGCAATTGGACACTAGAACCTGAATCTAGCGCGTCTGCCAATTCCGCCACTTCGGCGATGGGGCGCGCCGCGCGCGCCGCACGCTAACAAGGTTAGTTTTTTTTCGAGAAAAGTCAATTGCCGCAATGAGATTATTTAAAACTGTCGACCGTTACCTGATGTCCGAGTTCTTCACGTTCTTCACCTTCGGCGTGTCTCTAATCATCCTTTTTTTGATGGTAAACACTGTGCTTTTCGAGATGATGGACTTCGTTATAGAAAAACAGGTTCCCTTCAAGATATTCATGAGGATACTATTCTATCAGTTGCCCGCTTTCGCGGTTCTGGCGTTTCCGATGGCAACGCTTTTCGCGACGCTGCTGGGGATGAGCCGCATGTCGAAGGACAGCGAGATAGATGTGATGAGAACAAGCGGAATAAGCGTTTTCAGGCTGATGGCCCCGCTTCTGCTGATGGGAGCGCTTGTGAGCGGCGCGGGATTCCTGATGCTTCAAAAGCTCGTGCCGTGGTCGAACAACCACAGCATATCGCTGTGGCGGGAGTTCCTCGTCAGCGACGTGTCGGGCAAGCCGATGGAGAATGTTTTCTTCAAGGGCAAGGGGAACAAACACTTCATAATCAACAAGATAGACCCGGCGGCTGGAACGCTGGAAGGGGTGACAGTGTACGAGACGGGAGACGGGCCTCATCCGAGGGCGATAACCGCCCCGGTCGGCAAATGGACGAAGAAGGACATGAAGCTTTTCGACGGCTCGATACACAACTATGACTCCGCCGGTCACTTGGAGTACCAGATAGACTTTGAAGAGCTTTCATTGAATATTGAGAGGGAGATGGACGAGATATTCGGGGAACAGAGATCGCCGCAGGAGATGAGCATAACGGAACTGAAGGATAAGATAGCGCTCTATAAGGAAAGCGGGATAGACACAAGGCAGTTCGAGACGGACCTGCACTTCAAGACGGCGGTCCCGGCAGCGAGTTTCATCCTAGTTCTGGTGGGCGCTCCGCTGAGCATCAGGGCGGGACGAAGCGGGATGATGGCTGGGGTGGCTGTGACGGCGTCTCTGGTGCTGCTG
>JAKQBV010000326.1 GCA_029573925.1 bacterium | reverse complement strand
CGGGCAGCAGCAGGCGCGGTCGCGGCTCGGCTGCGGCTGAAGCTCCGGCGGAACCAGAACCGGCGGCGGCGTCCGCTTCGTCCAGCAGGAGAGGCAGAGGCAGTTCATCAGCGGCGGCGGCGGAACCAGAACCGGCGGCGGAACCCGCCGCCTCAAGCGGAAGACGCGGCAGAGGCGGTTCGTCATCTCCGGCTTCAACCACGGAAGAATACGATGCGGCGGCTGAGGAGCAACAGCCTCAAACGCTCGCCAGAGAACCTTTCTATGCGGTTCACGCAGGCTATATGTTTCTCAAACACGACCTGCCGGGCAATGTGTCCGACAGTTCAGGCTCCGCCTCAATCGGCGTGGACTACTGGATGCATAGGAAAAAAACCGAGAACGACTACATCGTTTACAGCGTATTGTACTCTAGGCCCGTGGTAAGCACTTACTACAGCGGACAGTCATACCGGTATCAATTGAGAATAACCGAGTTGTCCGTCAACTACATCCGGGACGGCCTTTCAGGAATAGCCGGGGCCGACGGGACTATGTACGCCGGGCTGGGAGTGGGATACCGCAACGCCAGCTCCAAAGTCAACGCGTCAATCTCTTACGACGGAGTAGGCCACGACTACAAGAAGTCAATGGAAGGCGTGGACTACCACGGCATTTTGGGAGCCAGATTCACGTCCAAGATGGAACTGAAACTCAACTACTGCTTCGACGAGAACTACTACGTTATCGACGCGGGTTACAGGTTCTGATTCCGTTTTTTCCGCATGTTTCGGATTGCGTTTGAGCGCGGCGGCGCGCGCGTTTCGCAGACCTATCTTTTTCATTCCCCCTCTCTTCCCGGCCCTCGGTGGCCCGCATCATGAAAACTCAAGGCAGTCAAGGCTCGATGGCTCTTTTCGATGAGTATCCCGCGCTGGGAGACAAGCTGAATTGGAGTCCCATCGGATTCTATCCCACCCCGGTCGAGGAGAAACACGAACTGGCGGCAAGAACGGGCGTCGGCAGGTTGTTCATCAAGCGCGACGACCTCAGCCATCCGGACTATGGAGGAAACAAAATCCGTAAGCTGGATTTCCTTCTGGCTGAGGCGGCTAAGCGGGGCGCGCGAACGATAATAACTTTCGGCGGAATAGGCTCGAACCATTTTCTGGCCACCACCATCCACGCCGCCTCGCGGGGAATCAAGACCGCCGGTGTGCTAGTCCCTCAGCCGGTCACTCCCGCCGTTAAACGGAACATGCTGTGCTACCTTCACTACGGAGCCGAACTGAACCTCGCCGCGGACGGATATAAAGCCGTTCCGTTCGAGACCCTGAAAGTCGCCGCGCGCCACTCCATCAATGACGGCCGCCCGCCTTTCATCATCCCCGCCGGCGGCTCCTCCGTCTCAGGCGTCCTCGGCTACGTGAACGCCGCGTTCGAGCTAAAAAAACAGATAGAGGCAGGCGACATGCCGGAGCCTGACTACATCTTCGCAGCCGTCGGCACATGCGGCACGGTGTCCGGCCTCATCGCCGGCTGCTCCGCCGCCGGGCTGAAATCCCGCGTCGTCGGCGTGAAAGTCACAGACTGGGTGGCGGCAAACACTTTCGCCCTCTCTTCTCTGGCAAATCAGGCCACGTTCAAACTGTTCTCCATCGACCAGAATTTCCCGGTGCGCGTGTTCACCCCGTTCAACGTGGAGTTGCTCACCGATTTCTTCGGCGGAGAGTACGGACGGGTCACCCCGGAGAGCGCGGACGCCATATCGCTGTGCGCCGATTGCGCTGGGGTGAAGCTGGAAGGAGTTTACACCGGAAAAGCCTTCGCGGGACTTGTCCACACGGCGAAGACCCGCGACTTGTCGGATAAAACCGTCCTGTTCTGGAACACTTACAACTCAGTTGACATGTCGAGCGTCGCCGCGCAACACGACTACCGCGAGCTTCCTCCCGAGTTCCACAAGTTCTTCGAATCGCCGGAAGACGAATCCTAAAAAGTAAAAGAGAGACATGATGAGCAGAAGAAAAAAAACGACATCTAAGATAACCCACAGAGTGATAATCGGAGACGCCCGGTCGATGGGCGAGGTCGAACAGGAGTCGGCGCATCTGGCGGTGGCCTCCCCGCCCGCGTGGAAGCCGCGCGCGTGGTCGGCGGCGTCAGGAACAGGCGGCTTGCGCAAATTCGACGACTACTCGGCTTCTCTGGCTCTGACATGGCGCGAATGCAACCGAATACTCAAGCCCGGATGCAGGCTCTGCGTCCGCGTCTGCCCCGAAATCGTCGATGCCGCAGCCGGAAACAAACAAAACGTCTCAATGCGCGCGCTCATCGAGGACGCCTGCGCGAAGGCCGGGTTCAAATTCGAGTCCGAGATAGTCCGCCTGCGCGAGTCCGGACACGAGCCGCCCGCCCC
>JAKQBV010000323.1 GCA_029573925.1 bacterium | reverse complement strand
AAGATGCCCGGCATCAGCGGGATTAACACTGTTTTCGACAACTACAGGGCTATGGGGCTTTGCGCGGACGCCAGCGTCGCGGAGTTTAAAGGCGATAAGCTATATATGGAAATAATGCCTTTAGGAGCCGTGTTGTCAAGGATAACGGGGTGACTGAATTTTCGATTCAATAAATAACAGATGTAAGAGTTCTGTAATTCATTTAATATATGATAGCGGCGACCGAACCTCTAAAGCCGCAAGGCGCGCTATTGACTGAGAAGCGCTTGTGCATGAAAATTGAATGAATGAATGGCGATCGAGAAAAACATAGAAAAAGGCGGAGAGACAATGAAAATATCTATAAAAGCGTTTGTTGCGGCTCTGACGCTAATCATGGCGTTTTTTGTGGGAACGGCGTTCTTTTTTCCTACCGTGTCGCGTTCGGATGATTCAGCAGCCGCGAATTCCGAGGCGAAAGACGACAATGGCGAGAATATAAGCGTCATAATAGAAGAATTGTCTAAAAAGATTGCAGAAGAACCCGACAATGCCGAATGGTACATTCAATTGGGAGCCATGTACGCGACAATAGGCGTATTGGACGAATCAATCGCTTTATTCAACAAAGCGGTCGAAATTGATCCGAAATCGACAGCCGCCTATTTTAACTTAGGCTCAATAAACGCTTACTTGGAGAAATACGACGAAGCGGAAAAGAGTTTTAATAAAGCTTTGGAGATAAATCCCCAGCATGAGCAATCTCTTTATGGGATGGGGCTGCTCAACATGAAGCTGGAGAAATACGAAAGGGCGGCAGAATATTACAGGAAGGCGTTCGAGGCCGCGCCGGAGTTTGTGGACGCCCATATTTCGTTCGCTCGCGCTCTTTTGTTGATGAAGAAAACCGATGAAGCCATAGCTGTTCTTGATAAAGCGAAGGAGAAATTTTCTGATAATCATAATGTTTATTTCAATCTAGGCTTCGCTCAGAATGCGGCTTTGAAATACGAAGAAGCGTCGCAGTCGTTCCAGAAGGCGGTTCAACTCAAGCCTGATTTCGATGTCGCATTGTCAGGCTTGGGGTCCGTGTACGTCGCTCTGGGCAAATATGACGAAGCGATAGCCGCTTTTAAAAATGTTGCGGATCGAAATAAGGAAAGCGCGGAAGCTCGCTCTAACCTTTCAGTGGCTTACAGAGAGGCGGGAAAATACGAAGACAGTTTGGCCGCAGGCAATGAAGCAATAAAATTGGACCCGAAATTCGTGATGGCTCACTACAACATCGGGGCCACATATTTGAATATGAAAAAATACCAAGAAGCAGCCGCCGCATTCAAGGAGGCGATTAAACTCTTTCCGAATCATGCGGAAGCCCATTTCGGTCTCGGCGTCATGTACGCTCAGAGCGGACAGAAGCAGTCTGCGCTGGATGAATACAGGATACTTCAAAAACTTAATGAGGACTTGGCCGCCAAACTGTTCGATCTGATTTACTGATGGGCGGCATTTTTTCGTTGGCTCTATCTGTTTTCTCATCTTAATGATTATTTGGATTTTTTTATTATCGGATAGTTATCAGCGTCTTTGATAATAATATGAGCGCGACTATATAGTCGAAAAAATAATTGCAGAAAGATAGAAAGAACAATAGAGAAGCAGGCTTCGGCGCTTTCGAGGGCGTTTTCACGCCGACAATCCTTACTATTCTTGGCGTGATAATGTATCTCAGGCTGGGTTGGGTTGTGGGAAACGCTGGAATCGGCGGAGCAATCCTAATTAGTCGTCCCTGAAAAAGAGTTTTATTCAGAACTCAGGCGGCAAGAAACATGAAGCATCGTGGCGTCAGCGGTTTGGCTAGCGGCGTTGTTATCCGCCCAAAGGCAAGAATCAAGCAATGAAGGCTGCGACATAGG
>JAKQBV010000317.1 GCA_029573925.1 bacterium | reverse complement strand
AATCGCCTTCGCGCGCCAGCAATGATTCCACTCTGCCGGGGAGCTTGGACGACACGTCAGCCTCATCCGCCTCGATGAATCCGTCAACCACATAAGGAGCCGCCGAGCCGCGCGAATCTCCCCTGCCAGACAGCAGGATAGCCGCGAATCCGGCCCCGAACAACGCCACCGCAACAACTCCGCTTATTACAGGTCTCATCCTTTTCATAGTGTGCCGCCTCCCCGATGCGAGAATTCATTCAGGATCAACCCCATAGCCTTTTTAAGACCGAAATACGCCGCGTCGCGCTGATACTTCGCCCTGTCGAGATTAACCTCCGCGACAGAGAGAGCAAGAGCGGCGTCCGTGACTTCAATGCTGGTTCCTTCGCCCACCTCGAATTTGCGGGAAGCGAGCCGGGAGCTTTCTTCAGCCAGCTCGACCGCCATAGCGGAGGCCTCAAGAGCCTTTTCCGCCGATTTGAGGTCTAACCAGTATTTGCGCGTCTCGAGCCTGACGCCGTTCTCAAGACGTTTAATGTCTGTGCCGTTGCGGCGCAGCAACGCGCGCTGGCGGGACGCTTTGGCTCTAGCCGCCCCGCCCTCGAATACCGGCAGACGGACTACCACGCCGACAAACTCTTCGGGTGTGAGAACCGAAAGGTCTTCGTCGCGAAGCTCTTTTGAAGCCACAAAAGCCGCAGCCGGTTTAAGCTCCGCGCGAGCGGCTTTAATGCCGGCCGAGTACATTGTTTCCTTGTGGCGCAAAGCCTTCATGTCGCTCGACGCTTCAAGCGCGGCTGTCGAGGCTTCGTCGAAATCGAACGCGACCTCGCCGCCTATTCCGAGAGGAGTTTCAAGTTCCTCAAAATCGGCGTCTGGCGCGCCCATAAGGTCCCATAGAAACGCCATCGCAAGGTCCGCCTGATTTTCGGCGTCAAGCGACCTGCGTTCTTGATTGGCGCGCTCGGTCAAGGCCCGCATGAGGTCGTATTTCGGTATCATTCCCCTGTCGTGAAGCGCCTCCGCGTGCCGCACATGCTCTTCTATTGTGGCGAGCGCCTTGTCGTTAACGATCACGGCTCTCTTTGCGAGAACGGCGGAGAGGTACGCCTGAACCACCTCATAAGCCAACCGTCTGCGCTCGGATTCCGCAGCCGCGTCAAGCGCCGCCGCCCCGTTCTTTACCTGAGACATCGAGTGGCGCACCCTGCCTCCGGTGTACAACGGCAAACGCAAAGTCATAGTATGCCGTCGAGTGTCGGGCGCGGCCAGTTCAAAAGCCGGGAGAGACAGGGTTTTGCCAAGTTGAGTGGGAAACGCGGGCAAACCCGGCATTCCGAGCGCCTGCAACTGCTGGCTCGCCCCGCTGAAGTATCCGTTCAAAGCTGTCCCCAAGTCGGATAGATTAATGTTTATATCGGGGACTTCAAGACTGGGCGGGTCGTCCAGATGAATAAAACTGAACTCGTAATCTATCCTCGGCAGCCTGTTGGCGGCGACTTCGCCCTTCAAGGCGCGAGCCGCGTCCGCCTCTCGTTCAGCCGCCTCGGTTCGAGGATTGTTCGCCACGGCGGTGAGAACCGCCTCTTCGAGCGTAAGTCCGCCCGCCCGCGCTCCGAACACAAGCGCAAGCCCCATGCATGCAACTGCCACAACGCTCCTTGCAAACATCCGCTTTCACCCCCATCTCGTCATTCCTTCCTCGCCTCTACTCCTCTCATGAATAAATCCATGATATTTTCCACCAGAGAGCCGGTCTCGAACGCGGCTTTTGACACGATGAGCCTTGAAATGAACATATTGGCGATGCCTAGCAGGGAATAGGCCGCCATTAGCGGGTCGATATCCGCCCTGATGCGGCCAGCCGCCGCCGCGTCCTCCATCATCCCGGCCATCTGCTCAATCGTCTTCCGGATATGCTCGGCAACTTTTCTGCGCCCCGGCTCCACCCCTCCGAAAGCTTCTCTAAAAATAATCGCCGCTATCTCAGGATGATCCAGCGCAAGCGTCAGGTACGAATTAAGGAAGCTTCTCAGCCTTTCCGATATGTCCTGTTTGCTGACCACCGCGGGAGAAAGAGAGCTTTCAATCAGCCAAACGCCTTCGTTTATCAGGGCTTCGTAGAGCTTGTCCTTGCTGTCGAAATAGTAATAAAGCATAGCCTTATTGACGCCGGCGGCGTCAGTAATCTGCTGAACGCCGGTTGCGCTGAAACCCTGCTCGGCGAAAAGACGGGCGGCGGCCACGCGCAACTTATCGCGAGCTTCGGATTTATCCAATATTTTCTGAGATTTGGAAGAAGCCATCGAGACCTCCCGCTAACCAACCGGTTGGTTGGTTCAGCCATATTATACTTCCTCTCCTTCCCTTTTCAAGTAGTTATTAAAATATTTCCCTAACCGATTGGTTTGTCTTTCTGCCTCGAAATATGACAGCATTGCTGTCAAGGCTAAACTAAAAAAGCATTCTCTTAACCCGAAAAACAATGGAAAAGGGTTTCGCTTTAGGGCGATAAGACAAAACGACTATTTCGGGGTTTGGAAAAAATCAGAATGATGATAATCAGCCGCGTCTGTCTGCGGGGCAGGCGCAAGGAGAGGAGCCGCATTTGGGGCATCCGGCGAAATATTTTTCCATCGCCGCCGACTCGATATCAACTCCACAGATGGAGGCCATGCTGACCAGCCATGCGAGAACGTCCGCGAATTCTTCTTTCATCGCGGGCAGGTCTTTGTTTCTCATCGCGCGGGACAGTTCGCCCACTTCCTCTATAAACCACGAAAATGTTCCGTCAAGCCCGCGCTCGTCGTCCTTGTTGAAATAAATGTTTCGAATCGTTTCCTGAAATTCGCCGATTGTCATGATTTCCGCTTTCAAGGTTTAGTATCCTTGCGTGATTCGCCGCTGAAAAGCATGATGAAAAGAGCGGCGGTCGGGAGCATGAGCGTGGTGGCTCCGGGAACGATGCCGGAATCGTTGGCCGCGAAAGCGGCGAGAGCGCCGCCGAGGGCCGCGAGATACGCTTTTCTGAAGAAGTCCTGACGGGAAAAGAGAGATTTGACGCGTTCCGCCGGGAAGTAATGGGCCGACAGAGCGACAGCCACGGAGCCGATGAATAGAGCGCTCCAGAAGCTGACGCGCAACAGCCTGAAGTTCACCGCCAGTTTTCGTCCGGCCACGATGAAAAACTCCTGAGGGCCGCCGCCCTCCATAACTCTGCCGACAAGGTTGCCGACGTGCGATGCGTCCCGCGACAGGAGATAGTCCGCCGAAAGCGCCAGCCCTGCGAGCGCCGCCACGAACAGCCCCGCCGCAATGACGGTCTTCCACGACAGTTTAAGGTTCCACGCCAGCATCGCCATGAGAGCGAACGCAAACACCGACGA
>JAKQBV010000314.1 GCA_029573925.1 bacterium | reverse complement strand
TGTTATCATAAGCGTTGATTTGATCCGCGCCGGTATTCTTCGCGCTATTGTCGAATCCACTCCGAACTTGATGTCGTGTTTTTCGTACAATGAATTCAAAAACTGCTCGTCGATTTCGGGTTGATTGCCCAGTCCGGGCGTGATAATCAGAACCGCTTCCATATTGTTTTTTCTGAACTGGATTTTGAACTTCCATTCATCGTAATCTTCGTCGCGCACTGAGGGTTTGCCTTTGGAAAGTCCGGCGAGTCCGGGCATTGTCGCAACTAGGGATAATCCGTCCGGCGACACCGCCACATTTTCGCCCTTGGAGAACTCGACATCTTTGCCCGGATTAGGCTCGATTATTCGTCCGATAACAGTCATCCCTATCTTGCCCGGAGTGGCGGCCTTTTTTATAAATAGAGGCTGATCCAGATCGATGGAAATTCCCGCTCTTATCCTTTGTCCGGGAAAATTCTTTATGTCCTCGGCAGTCGTGAACTCTTCTAATTCAATCTGCGGGACAATCTCGGCGTCCAATCCGTCTTCAGGCGAAAAGCCCATCGCCACAAGAACGTCAGTATTTATGATATTGTAAGCGACTATCTTTTCTATCTCTTCATAATCGATTCCTATGTAAATGTTTTTTTCATACAGTTTTCGGACGATGTCGAATTCCGTGACTCCGCAATCCTTTTCTACAGCTATTATTTTGACGAAAGCGGACATATTGCCCGGCCCGAGCGAGCATGAAACCGAGAAAGAGCGCTTCTTTCTATCCACTGGAATGGACTCTATTTGAAACAAAGCTTCCTGTTGTTTTTTTAATAAGTCATGTTTCATGTTCGCGTTGACCTGTCAATCGTCAAATATTGTTGAGCGCCGCCACTATGTGCCTGTAAGTGTCGGTTATAAGATTGACCGATATTTCCTTAGAGTATTGTTTGCCGGTCGGGTCTAAAACGAGTTTGACTTCCGGAAGGAAAAGATTCTCCTGATTGTTGCGGGTGACGACGCCAACCTCGCCGGAACTGAGTTGAACGAATGTCGAAATCGGGAATATGCCCACCACGCTTATAAAGTTCTCTATGGCGGCGGGATGGTATTTGTCTCTTTGCGAAAGGATGATTTTTATCGCGTCGTGAAGAGCGAACGCCGGCCTGAAAGGCCGTTCTGATGTCAAAGCTTCGAAGTGGTCGATGATGGATGCAAGATGAGCGAGAGGAGGCAAATCATTGAAATCGACCGTGTCGGGGTATCCAGTTCCGTCCGCCGAAATGTGGTGGCCTATCGCAATCATTAGAGCCATGGGGTCTATGCCGGGTATGCGTTTGATTTTATTCCACCCCTCGACCGGATGGCCTTGAATCAACAACGATTCCTCTTGCGTAAGCTTTTCGGGCTTATTGACTATCGACTCCGGGATTGAAAGAACTCCAGTGTCGTGAATCATCATCGCAAGAGAGAAAGAACTGATTTCTCTTTGAGTGTAGTTAAGCGATGAGGCTATGAAAGAGCCGATTATTCCGCATTCTATAGAGTGTTGAAACAGATACGATGAATGAGTTCTTAGCTGCATTAGTTTGAGAGGCACATCCGGATGGTCAGGAGCGCCATCGACCAATTCAGCTATTGAATCTTCGATGTGTGAAATCGAAACGTTTTTCTTCGTATCGCTGATCTCCTTAAAAAAATCTCCTATTCCATTCTCGATATTTTCTCGTGTTTTCTGGGAGACTATATCGTCGAACTGAAGTTTCTTGATTATCTCGTCTCTCATCTTGTTTGAGGCGGGTTTTCTTTCTCTTCGTTCGGAAGGCTGTCGCGGGTCTTCCTCGACAATCCAGTTAGCGAGCCTTCTGAGCATGTCCTGAGTCACAATTGTTCCTTTGGCGGCCAGCACCATGGCTCCGTCCATCGAAAGAATGTCGCGCGACAACGGCTCGCCGACCACTACCTGAATTCTTTTATCCGCGTCGTTCATTGCGCGCTCACTTCTTTTTTGAAAACACCGTGACATCAAAAAATTTATCGTCCGCTTTGACTCGCGAGCCGGTGTCTTTCATATCGAACATTCTATTCAGCGAATCGAAAAGACGTTGTTTTGTGAAAAAGCATTCAAGAAAACACAAAGGCCCGAATGATTCCATGTGATCGGCGTTAGCCGGAGGCAGTTTATCCAGCAATAGCAGGATTCTGGTAATCCCTTTCGACTTTAACGCGGTTATCTCCCGAAGAAGCCTGAATCTTTCCTCTCCCTCTGAATCGCTGGTGTCGATGATGTAAGCGTCGAATCTCTTTTGATTCACCGCTCTAAGAAAATCCGATTCCAGAGGCGCGAATTCCAATGTGTGCGAACCGCCCGGCGAAGAAAGAACAGTTTCAAGAAGAAAACGAGTCGAAAACTGTGTCGAGTACGCTAAGAGATTTCGTTGCGTCGAATCTATTCTATTTTCTGAATTCAATGCAATAGACATAATGTGTCAACCTATGGAATATTAACAACAAACAAAAAAAACAGCAATTATGTTTTAACGGGGTAATTCGAGGGACTGTGACGGCTTGTTCTTCGCAAGAGCATCGGAAAGCAAAGCCCTCAGCTCAATATACTCTGAATACGCCTTAGAATCGGGGATGTCGCTCGCCGCCGTTGCAACTCCGCATTCATGTTGCATTATCGAAAAATCCACTATCAAACTGATATCCTTGGAGGGAATATAGAGGGATTCGTTGCGCCCCGTTTTAAGGTTTGTTATCGTGACATGATCATGAAACCATGTTGTGGCAGTCAAATAATCAGAATTGCGCAACCTGAAATCCAGAAGCGAGCGTGTTGTTTCACGGCTTACGCCGGCGCGGCAAGCATAGTCTGAAAGAATGCCTCCCAAGAGAACCCATGCAAACTCGGCATCCTGATTGCTCTTAATTCTATTAGCGCCTATGCCCAGTATCCTGAGCATTTTTTCCATAAGAGAATAAACTGCCTTGTCTGAGTAATTTGTGATTGAGAAAAAAGTGCGGAACGCGCGCCCGTTTTCAAAGGACAACAAAGCGGATGTCTCCTCTGCGGCAGGCTCCCATTTTGAAAGGATAGCCGCGGCGAGCGGCCGCAGCGGAAGAGCCAAAGCGCGCGGCAAGCCGGCTTCGGACGCAAGCCAACTCAGCGCATCAGACGCATATTCTTCCGGCCAGTGCGTCTTCTTCCAGACTCGCAATACGTTTTCAGAGCAAGAATCGTCCATAAAGATTCCGAATGCGCCTAAATAATTTAGTATGAATTTTTACTCATGATGTGGCGCATGACAAGCGCTTCAGCAATATCAAAAAAAACGATGTTCGAATATGGTTGATACCGCTAGCAGGGGCTATAATGAACCGACGGCTAAAGTGGATGGATAGTGATAATGACGATAAAGAGCATAAAGTCAGCCGGAGTAAAGCGATTGCTGGACACCGGAAACAGAATGCTGGATATGGAAAATTACGATGAAGCGCTTGTCGCTTTTAAAAGCGCTTACGAACTGGACCCCGGATCATCAGAAGCGGCTTTATGCCTCGCTCAGGAACTCTACATGCAGGGGCTTACCGAAGAGAGCGAGAGCGTCGCAAGGAAATCTCTTGCTTCTGAAGACAATGTCGAAATGCTCCGGCTTCTGACGGCAATTGTTTTGGATGATCCCGCAAGACTGGATGAAGCCGAAGAGATTATCAAACGGGTTCGAGAGGACTGCGGAGACGAGAAAACCGCGGCATTGCTCGAAGGCCATCGCCTAATAGAGAAATGCGACGGATATACCGCATACGAGATGTTCAAGTCCGCTTTGGAAGCCGACCCCGCCAATGAAGAAGCTTTGGAAGGAATGTCCAGAGCGCTAAACCTTATTGGGATTGAGATATCGGAAGCCGGAGACAACGAGGCCGCCGTGTTCATGTTCAAGAGAGCCGCAAGGCTGGATCCGAGTTGGTCGGCTCCTTACGTGAACCTAGGAAACTGTCACAGCGCGTTGGAAAGACTCGATTTAGCAAGACGTTGCTACATCAAAGGCATAGATTTGGAACCCGACAATCCTCAGGCTCATTTCAATCTGGGTCGTCTGATGTCCGAGTGCGGCGAGGATGATTCCGCCGAAATCGAATTCCTCGCTTCGCTAGACATAGATCCGGATTACCCGGACGCAAACGGAGAGCTAGGCCGGATTTACAGCATTAAGGGTCGTTTCGACCTGTCTGTGATTCACTATGAGAAGGAGTTGGACGCTAATTCCGACTGTCCTCATTGCATGTGCAATCTGGCTGTCGCTTGTCTTTGCGACGGGGACACGCAACGAGGCGAACAGCTTCTAAGACAGTCATTGGAAATTGAAGAAGACCCTTTCGCCCTTTATGCCTTGGCCGGGCTGTACGCGTCGCTCGACAGAGAAACCGACTCCATCCAGATGCTTGAACGCGCGGCTTGTATGAAACCGGCGTGGCTTTTTGATTCTCTGCGGAACGACGACAAATTCGAGAGATTCAGAGCAGATAAAAGATTTATCGAAATAATTGAAAGACTCGCAAATAACAAATCGTAGGCGTTTGATATCTCAAAAGAGACCGGCGTTTCCGGGCTTTGCGATCATCATTTGATCTCTTAAAATGCGAGCGGCTTATATGCGACCGGGATTGCGGTTATAATATGCGCGGGGCTGGTATATAACAATGGACAATAAATGTCTGAAAATAAACGAAATATATTCCACGCTTATCGGAGAAGGCGATTATGCCGGGTTGCCTTGCGTCATCGTCAGGCTTTCTGGCTGCAACCTCAGGTGTTCATATTGCGACACAAAGCACGCTTATGACAACGGGATTGAGATGACAGTGGGGCAGGTAATGAGAGCGGTGAATAAATTTCGAATCGCGCCTGTTTTAATCACCGGCGGAGAGCCTCTGCTTCAATCTCAAGTGATAGAGCTTATGGAAAGCTTGATCGAGCAGGACAACATAGTGCTGCTCGAAACAAACGGCTCTTTGCCTGTAAAAGACGTGCAGGGCGAAGTGTTGACAATAATGGATATCAAGTGCCCTTCGAGCGGAGAGTCCGAAAAGAACCTCTATGAAAACATAGATTTTCTCACTGAACGGGATGATATCAAGTTCGTGCTGGCGGACCGCGAAGACTACGATTGGGCATTAGGCGTGATCGATGAAGAAGGCCTTGAAGGATACTGTCACATACTTATGTCTCCCGTCTATGGAAAACTGAATCCGCGCGACCTTGCTCAATGGATGATCGACGACGGGCTGATAGCAAGGATGTCGCTCCAACTGCATAAAATCATTTGGGACCCTGACGAGCGCGGCAGATAGGCATTAAGCCGATTGCTCATCAGTGTGCGAAAGCAATGGCGGCGAGATGAAAAAAAAGGCGATCATATTATGCAGCGGCGGACTGGACTCCGCGACAATCGCGGCGATAGCGATAGATTCAGGTTTCGATATATTCTGTCTGACATTCGATTACGGACAGAGACACGGCAGAGAGATAGAGTCGGCTCGCGCTGTGGCGCGTTTGTTTAACGCGTCAAAACATGTCATCACAAAGATTGATTCCTCAATGTTCAAAGGCTCTTCTCTTACGGACGATATACCTGTCCCCAAGGACGGCGCTTTTTCAGGGGTCCCTCCGACCTACGTGCCTGCGAGAAATCTTTTATTCATATCGTTCGGAGTGGCATGGGCGGAGAGCATCGGAGCTAGAGATTTATTCATCGGGGTAAACGCAGTAGACTACAGCGGTTATCCGGACTGCCGTCCCCAATTCATAGAGGCCGTCAGCAGAGCGGCGGAGTTGGGCACGAAGTGCGGCGACGAGGGCGACCCGATAGCGATTCACGCGCCTCTTTCCGGTCTGTCTAAATCGGAAATCATAAAAAAAGGCGTCTCGCTGAATGTTGACTATTCAATCACCCACAGTTGTTACGACCCGACGCAAGAAGGTTTGTCTTGCGGGTTGTGCGATAGCTGTAGAATTAGGCTGAAGGCCTTTGAGGAAGCCGGCTTGAAGGACCCGCTTGCCTATGTTCGCGCATGATTTTTATTTGCAACTTTCGTTTCACTCTCAAAATAAGCCGCATCGTTATAATTTCGATGCCTGTGACAAAAGCGAAAAGCAGAATGTTTAATTTAACACAAGGAGAGTTTGCTCTGGCTCGATGTTGTTCCCGCATGCGAGGGAAAGTAATTTGGGTTCAACATGCTCATTAATCAACTTTGGCATAATATGGAACATTAAGCTGATTCAGAGTGTTTTTAAATCCTGAACGGAGAAACATAAATGGATTACGACGACAAAATATATCATAAACATCCATGTCCGGATTGCAGATTTTGCCAATGGTGCGCGGACACGCGGTGCGCAGTCTGCCTGAAAGAGCAGGGCGCATGTTGCAAATCGAAACCCTCTACGGAAAGCAATCAAATAATAAAAAAGCAGAAAAAGAAAGAGCTTAGCTGTCGTGGAAGAAATTAATTTTAACAGTCTTATAGAACAAGCTATAGCGCCATAGAAAAGAACGGACTATACATGATATAATTAAATACAAATGTCAATTCCGGCGGTGAATTCGAATTGTATTGCGTTAAATGCGGAAAAAAGATGGAGCATGAAGCCAAATATTGCTCTGCATGCGGAGCTTCGGCTTATTTGCCGCGACTGCCGATTTCAGCGACATTGCCTGACAATAAATGTTTAATTTCGGCGCAGGAAGAATCAGGCGATCCGCGCTCCATCTCGAATCAAGATATATCCTTGAATACAATCGATGCGGGGCGTTCTTTTTCATTCATGTTTAAGGACGAATCATGGGCTGGCATAGCTATTGTTCTAGGGCTAATAATGTTGATTCCCATAGCAGGCTCGGTGGTTTTATTCGGATACTTTGTCGAGGTTGCAAGAGGAGCCGCTTGCGGCAAGGATTTGCCTCTGCCGCGAATAAGCTTCGGCGATCAGTTTTTATCAGGGATAAGGTTTCTTATTCCTTATTCATTGGCAAATATCATCGTTTTGAGCATAGCCGCCGTTCCTGTGGCTTTGGGCGTGAAACTCCTTGGTCTTGAATCGGAAATATTTGCTATAGTTTTGTTTGTTATCGTCGGGCTGTTTATTATTGTTGCTTTCTTATACTTCTTGTGTTTGGTCCCGATGGCCGTCGTTGCGGACGATCCCTCTATATTTTTCAACTTTTCAAAGGGGCGCGAGGCGGTCGGAAGAAATGCTGGAAATCTCATAGTATTTATTATGTTGTCAATTGTATGTGGAGCAATCGGCTCGTTGGGAGCGGCAGCTTGTTACGTCGGACTGCTGTTTACGATGCCGATAGGGTATATAATAAAAGCGCATATTGCGGGGCAAATGGGCTGGCTGATGATTCAACCAATAAGAAAAAATGAAATTCCGCCACACGAAACAGGAGAGCCAGCGTGAAAAATCGGCAGATATGAATCATTTAAACTCTCAAGCATGACGGAGCGTTTTTATGAATAGATAATATTTAACGGCTGGAGGATCAATATGAGCAGAGAAACCGAGGAACTTAGGACTCAAGTCAGTGAAAACGCGAAACTCGGAGAATACTCGAATTTTGTGAAGATACAGCATTCTGCGATAGATTTCATGCTTGACTTCGCAAAAATACTTCCCGAAGAAAACATGATTCATGTGCACACGAGGCTGTTTATGAGTCCCATACATGCCAAGCTTTTCGCCAAGGCGATGATCGAAAACATCGAGAAATATGAGCAGAAATTCGGGACAATCGATCTGAAATTTGAAAAGGGAGCGCCGATTCCGGGCGTTGTCTCAAAAGAAACTCACTGAAAAAGCCCTTCTTCAGCGATTATTGAATAATCTAATTCTGTTGATTTTTGTCGGGATTGTTTGATATATTCTAAGCTTAACAAGCCGAAAAATAACGGCGGAGGAACCATAAATTATGCGCGGGATAAGTGTGTGTGTTGCGTCGATATTAGCGTTGTTAGCCGGAATTTTCGGAAATGTTTACGCTCTAGCGGAAGACAAGGGAATACTTGACGAGAAGTTTTCTCTTTACTATGTCGAGCGAAACAGCTCTTCTCCCGTTGAGCAATACATGCTTGAGAACGATCCGCCGGTATTAAAGAATGTGATGGTTTCGCCGAAGTCGCCCGGAGCCGGAGACGCCATAACAGTAACTGCGACCATAGTTAACGATCCTATGAAAACCTCAGGGAAACCGATTTCCGCTTCGCTTTATTATTCAAGAGACGAAGGCGAAACGTGGAGAAAAGTGGCGATGGAGGAAGCAGGGGCGTCTAGGGAGAACTGGAGGGGCGTTATTCCTCCGGCGGGTTACCCCGGAAACTTGCAGTATTTTTTCACTGCCGAAGATGACGGCGGAAACATGCTAATAGAGCTTCCGAAAGTTAAAGTCGAATGGGGGGGCATTAGTCACCCCATATTTCCATTAGAAGTCTACGACGATAATGACGATTTTAGAATGGTTCCCAACAACCTTGACATTTTAAGCGCAGGGGTGGCTTTCGATGGAGACAATTTATATTTCACAACGAGGGTGGAAGGTAAAATCTCTAGCGGAACAGTGACGCCTTTCGACGTGTACGTTTACAGCGTCGGATTGTTTTATCCCGACAGACTGGTGGACGGAAGCGTGCGCACAGATCATGTGCTTGTACACACTCAGCACGGGCAGTTTTTGCAATTCCCGGTTATAGGACTATTGAATACAGACAGACAGCTTGCAGAGATACGAACGGCGGACGCTCGTTTCTACACCGATGGAGAGAGGCTTTTTATGAGATTCTCCGCAGACGCCTTGAAGGACGGACACTTTGATAGATTAAAAATCATCTTCGGTTCAGCTAGGGCTATCAGCTATTCGCCCGTAACTTTGCAACCCGTCGATGTGTCTATGTTCATCAATATTTCAAACGTTGACAGGTCAATTACAATAGAATGAAATTCGCGACAGATGATATCTTGCTGATTCTAAAAACGTAGTCGTCGCCTGAGATTTAGATTTAACCCGGATTCGTCGTTAGAACCGACGAACCGGGGGCGATTTTCATAGCGGCGAACTGCTTCGTTGCCGCCCCATTTTTTTGTTCATGAACCATAAGTTCTATTCACTGCAAAAATGCGCCTTGCGCCTCGCATTTCATCCGCTCTGAACAATCGCTCCCGAATCCTAATGACGGATTCGGGTTTAATCAGTCTCGTTTTAAAAGCCGGATTTCTCATGATTCTTCTGACATAATAATTTTCGCCATAGCGGAAATGGATTGAAAATCCTTTTGTTGGCTTTTTTTGAATCCCTCGGCTATCATTCTCTCTATGGCATCTCCTATTATCGGCACTCTCACTCGAATATCGCATTCTATTGATCTTTCGGATATATCCCCGGATTGATAATATTTCGTTATGCCTTTCCAAACCAATCTGTCTTTTTGCGCGCCCGGAACCATTTCCCATTTGTGCGTGTTGGAATTTTTGTCCCAAACAGCCGTTTCTACGAATCTGAACATGTCAGGAGCAAGCATTTTTTTTATTGAAGCAGGAGTTTTATCTAAAGCTATATCAAATTCACGCTTGGTGACAATTGATTCATTGTTCTCTTCTCTTTCAATAAATTTCGGTTTTCTCATGCCCTCGATTTTGTCTGAATGACTAAAGCGCTCTTCCCTAGCGCGCAAAATAACATCCAGAGAATAATCAAATTTTTGTTTCATATTAACTTTCATTGCGAGAGCCTCTTTTAGCGCGCGCGTTACACGTCGTTATTTAACACCCTATTTCAACATGCATTTTCAGCATAATATTAGCAGATTGAGGAGAAAAAATCGACTGGACCGGATTTCCCAGTATCAAAAAACACGAGGGATGTCGAATAGTCGCCGACCTACAGTATAAACCCGGATTCGCCGATAGAGCCGACGAACCGGGGCAATTTTCATAGCGGCGAACTGCTTCTCACGCACAAAGCAAGTTTGTGAGCGCCACCCATTTATATTGTTCATGAACCGTATGTTCTATTCACTTCAAAAATGCGTCTTGCGTTCCGCGTTTCATCAGCTCTGAACAATCGCTCCCGAATCCTAATGAAGGATTCGGGCTAAAAACCATGCCTCGGTTATAAGTTTTTCAAAAGCAAGCAACATACCATAGTCGCAAGTCGACAAAGTAAAGCGTTACTCATCGTTGCCAAGGTCTCCTTGGCAACGATGCCTGGACTTTGGCCTTTAACTAGTAGAAATTCACTTTAAGGTTGCAAAGCGCGGATATTTAATGTTGACGAATTGGTTTTTTAGGACTAGTATATAAACTAGACTATAAAAGGAGGTCGTCAACATGGGGTATCCGACTAAG
>JAKQBV010000383.1 GCA_029573925.1 bacterium | reverse complement strand
TTCAATATTGATCCATGAAGCGGCGCATGTTTGGCAGTTTCAGAATGAATGGGGATGGTTATATTTCTTCAACGCTCTGGGCCATCAAATTGCAAGATTCGTAGACGGCCATAACCCTTATGACTACGCAAAAGTTGAAGGCGTCAAGCCGTGGCGAAACTGGAATTCCGAACAGCAAGCACAATGGATACAGGACAACAGGCGTCTGCCCGGCGAAGACATCCGCAATCCGCGAAAACCATCAGCATAATTTGAACTGATATATCTTGTTTTATCTCATTGCGTAAGCTTTGGGGCGGTCGTTTTGCAGCAGTTGAAGAACCGCCGTCCGGATTTTTTCGGCTTCGGCCCGCAAAACCGCTTTGTCTTCGATCTGTTCCGGAGTGAGATTTATTTCGATAGGCTTTCCGATTCGCACTGTGACCTTCGTGGGGAAGAGCGCGGGAAGGGCGAACAGCTCTGATGGAGCCTCGCCGTCCGCTTCTCCTATCCAGAAGATAGGACTTGCCTCCTCGACACCGGCGACTGAAACGGGGAGTATGGGCGCGCCCGCCATCGCCGCGAGTTTCACGCATCCGGGGATAAACGGCCTCAGTCTATACCAGTCGAAAACCGTGTTGTTGGAGCCTTCAGGGAACATTCCGACCACTCCGCCGCCGGACACGTCTGAGCTAATTCGCTCGTATGGAAACGTCATCTTTTTATTGTGGACGATGCAGTCGAACGCCATGACTTGTTTATGCCAGCCCGGCATTTTTTCCGGGTCGCTCCATGCGACCCACTTGATTTTCCGGTCGGGCATGGACGCGCTTATTATCATTGCGTCCCAGCCGAACCAGTTCGTGTGGTTGGCGGCGATGACGAATCCTGTTGCGTTCGAGGGGATATTCTCTACGCCGCGCGTTTCCAGTCTGTGATAAATCTGAGCGAAAGGCCTGATGATTTTGACGGCTGTTTCATAAACGCTCATCATCTGTCTCCAGAATTCAATCTCTGCGCCCGGACCGCAGAAGAATCAGCTTTCGCCGCGGCCGGATTTTTTAAGCGCGTCGAGGATGACTTCCAATTTTCCTTTTGCCTGCGCGCCGAAAGCTTTTTGAAGTTCTTCGGGGGAATAATTGCTATTTAGGAATCTGGGCGCGTCCAAGATGTTTTCCCAGCAGACAAGCAATTTAGGGCAGGGCAGAAAGTCGTTCGCTTTGCGGCAGTGTTTGAAAGTCACAGGGCCGCCCAGAGACGGACAACGCCAGTGGGTCATCTCATCATGTTCTGAAATATCGGTCATAGCATTCCCCATTTGCTCGCGGGAACGCGGGCTTATCTTTTAAGAGTCCTTCCCGGCATAGCGTCAGGAAGCAATTCGCCGTCTTTCACTGTATGGCAACCGTTTATAAACACGTGTTCGACGCCGGAGGGATTTCCTGTCGGGTTTACGAACGAGCAGTTGGGAGCGATGGTGTTCAAATCCATCACCAGAACGTCCGCGAACCATTTTTCTTTCAGCAGGCCGCGGTCTTTGAGTTGGAAGTGCTCCGCCGCAAGCCCGGTCATCTTCCTGACGCCCAGTTCGAGGGGCAGCAGTTTCATGTCTCTGACGTACCGGCTGATGAATTTCGGGTAGCAGCCGTGGAATAGGTATGAGGGTTTGCCGAAGCCCATCAGGATGGTGTCCGTGCTTATGGATACATTCGGGTCTTTGAGAGCGGCGAAGAGGGAGCGCTCGGTGAACCTGTCTTCGGGTTCTCCCATAGACTCGAACACCAGCACGCAGCCGTCTTCTTCGACAAGCAGGTCGCACGCGGCGTCGAACGGGTGTTTGCCCTGTTCTCGGGCGATGGTCAAAAGCTGCATGCCCTCGTATCTCTTGTTCTTTTCAGAGACGACGGCCATGATGCGGGCGCAGCCCCAGCCCATTATTTTGAACAGGTTGAGAGACCATGTGTTTTTGCCTGTGTGCGGCCATATAAGCTTGCCGTGAGTGATGTCGTAAAGCATTTCTTTCCGGGTTTCGGGGTCTTTGCAGCGTTTGATAATTTCCTCTTTGCCGCCTGTCAAAGCCCACGGCGGGAAGAACGCGAACAGGTGGGTGAATCCTGTTGTGGTCGGCATGGCGTCCACGCTGATTTTTACGCCCTGTTCCCGCAACTTGTCCAGCTTCTTGAACTGTTTGCCCTCCTCGCCGTCGAGCGGGATAGGGAGAGACCAGTATTTCGACATCTTTATGAGAGCGCCTGCGAACATCCTGAAGACTCCGCCGAACCATCCCATGTCAGGAACCCAGAATATATGGGAAATCTGAGCGCGGATGTCATTCGTCCGGGCGACTTCCACCACTTCGTCCACCGCTTCCGGAAGCGTGTTCATGTAGCTGCGCAGGTGGCTGGTGAAAATGCCGTCGTATTTGGAAAGAACCTTTCCGAGCGCGACCAATTCGCGGGTGTCGCTCTGGAGGCCGGGCATGTATTGAAGTCCGGTCGAAAGCCCGATTGCGCCCTCTTCGAGAGACTTTTCGAGCGAGCGCGACATCTTTCCCACCTCGTCATCGGTGGCGGATCTGGTGTCCATTCCCATAGCGTCGATGCGGAGCAGGCCGTGAGGGGCCAACAGGCCCATATTGAGTAGCATCCCGTTCTTCTCTATGTGGGAGATGAATTCGCCCGTGCTGTTCCATTTGACCGCCGCCTCGATGTCCATTCCGGTGAACGCCGCCAGATAGTCTCTGATCAGGTTCTGGTTTTCGCCGCCGTACGGGGCCATTGACATTCCGCAGTTGCCGCCGATGAATGTGGTGATTCCTTGTTTGACCAGCGGCGCGAGTATGTCGCGATGGTCTTCGCGGAATATCGTCATGTCAGCGTGCGAGTGCGGGTCCACAATTCCCGGACAGACGATTTTTCCGGTTGCGTCGATGGTTTTACACCCGTTTACCTGCTCGAATTTGCCGATAGCTTCGATTTTATCTCCCGTTACGGCGACGTCCGCGATGAACCCCGGCGCGCCCGTTCCGTCCACAACCGTTCCATTCTTGATGATGATGTCTGGCATGGTCGCTTCTCCCAGTTATTAAATTCATTACATTATCCATCATTAATTTATAAACATGAGCCTTTTTTTCAAATAATGGATATAAAAGAGACGCCGGATGAAGGGCGTGGCTAGGCCTAGCGGAGCTAGGGCCGGGTCAAAAATAATGCCGATATTGGATTTTATATTAATTGGACTAATATGTATGTCTGTAGTGAATATATGACGGAAGCGGGAGAAATATGGGAAAGAAACCGACAGGCGGCGCAGGACCGGCGAAAAGACCGGTGAAGAAAGCAGCGGCAGGCCCGGCAAGAAAACCGGCAAAACGCGCTCCTAAGAAAAAATCGGGCGGCGGCCCTTCCTGTTTTATGATAGCTGCCGGATTCATAGTCACTCTCATTGTTTTCATCATCACTATGGCGTTTGTGGTGGTCGGCGTGGTGGCGAAATACACCCGCGAACTGCCCGAACTTCAACAGATTGTTATGCCTGACGTCAAAAAAACGTCCATCGTGTACGCTTCCGGCGGAGAAGTGCTTGCCGAGTTGTACGAGGAAAACAGGGAATACGCTCCGTTGTACGAGATTCCGGACAGCGTTAAACTAGCGTTCATAGCGACTGAGGACGAGCGTTTCTTCTCCCACAGAGGGCTTGACCTCAAAGGGCTGGTTCGCGTGGGAACGAATTTCATCACGTCTTTCGGCAGAAAACGCCCCGGCGCGAGCACGATAACGCAGCAACTCGCCCGAAACACCTACCTCACTCAGGAACTCAAAATGGAGTCCTCCCTGAGCGACAAGATAACGCGAAAAATCAAAGAGATTCTGTTATCGATAACGATTGAGAAGAAGTATTCAAAGGAGGAAATCTTAGAGCAGTATTTAAACCTGATATACATGGGAAACGGGGCGCACGGGGTAAAGACAGCGAGCAGGATTTATTTCGGAAAGCGCATGGAGGATGTCACTTTGGCGGAAGCGGCTATGCTCGCTGCGACGATCAAGGCTCCGACCATCTACAACCCCTATAAGTATCCGGAGAGGGTAGTGAGAAGAAAAAACGCTATTCTTGGCAACATGAGGCGGCTGCATTTCATAACTGAGCAGGAATACAACAACTCCGTCGCAGAGGACATAAAACTGGCAAAACGCACAGGCCCCGGATACGAGAATTACCGCGCGCCGTGGTTCGTCACGTATCTGCTTGAACAGCTTCAGGATCCGAACGGGCCGTATCCAATGACCGCGACGCAGATATACCGGGGCGGGTTCAGGATATACACCACGTTGGATATGAAGACGCAGAACTACGCGGATGAAGCGGTGGCGTACGGGTTCGAGCTTGCTTCAAAGAGAGGCAAGCAGGGATGCAACATGACGCAGGGCGCGCTTCTGGCTATGCGGCCGCAGACGGGCGAAATTCTCGCTATGGTAGGCGGCAAGGACTATAAACAGTCGAAATTCAACCGCGCGTGGCAGGCGCTTCGCCAGCCCGGCTCTTCGTTCAAACTCTTCGTATATGTGACCGCACTCAAAAAAGGCTTCTCGATGGACAGCAGGATCGCCGATTCGTCTATTTGCTATAAACCTGACGGATACAATTTGCTAAAAATGTATTGTCCCAGCAACTATGACAATAAGTATTATGGAACAATGACGCTTCACCGGGCGCTCGTGATGTCCCGCAATATCCCGGCGGTGAAGATAGGCCGAATGGTCGGCGAGAAAAATGTGGCTGAAACCGCTAGAGAAATGGGCATAACTACGAACATGTACATAGGCCCGTCTCTGTCTCTCGGAACGGCGGAAGTGACCGTTCTCGACATGGCGGTCGCCTACTCGACAGTCGCCAACAACGGATTCAGAAACACCCCGGTGTCGATTAAACGCATTGAGACGCACGACGGCAGGGTGGTGTATCAGCACAGGATGAAGACAGGCGTGAAGGTGCTCGGAGACAACGAGATCGCTCGCATCGTGCCATCCCTGCAAGGCGTTGTCAGCGAGGCTGGCGGCACTGGCGGTCGCGCCCGCATCGACCGGCCCGCTGCCGGAAAAACAGGAACCACCAGCGACTACCGCGACGCTTGGTTCTGCGGATTTGTTCCTCAGATGACGACTATCGTGTGGTACGGAAACGACAATAACTCGCCTCTGCGCGATCTGGTAGGCGGAAAACCTACCGGCGCCGGAATAACTGGCGGAGCTCTTCCCGCTCCCGTGTGGGCGTATTTTATGAAAAAAGCTCTGAAAAACGAGCCGGTCAGGGATTTTGTTCTGCCTGATGTTTCTCCGCTAAAAGGCGTTCAACTTGACTCTGGGGCGCATGCGTCCGGAACCACATATCTCGATTTTCTGGATGTTAAAGAGCGTTCCGGCCAGACGTCGAAGCCCTCTTCTGACAGAAATCTAGAACCGGAATTTTTTGAGTTTGAAGAGCGAGAGAAACGTCCGCAAAGAGGCGGCGGCGGCCTATTGCTTGAACCCGAAGTCGTGTCTCCCGCAGACGACGGCCAAGACAATTTGTTCTAAACCGAAGCGACGCCAGCTTGCTTTTTCCATCGTCATAATGACGAGAGGGCCATATCACTCGACATTCAATTCCTTGAGAAGGGATTTGTAATCTTCGTCGTCGAGGTTCATCTTCTGGCGCAATTCCTCGGCGAACTCTTTGTTCAGTTCTTTCATTTCGTTGATCATATCGGGAACGTACAGCTTCATTATCATGCCCATAGCTTCCGCCGTGATTGCCGGAGTGGCCTCAATGGTCTTTTTTCCCGCGGGCGACTTGTAAAACTCATTTATCGCTTTTATGTCTTCAAGTGTGAAGTATTTTCCGTACAGCGGAACGTATACGTCTTCGACCATCTTGTTTATGTTGAAAACGCCCAACGCTCTTTTCATCACTTTTTCCATGTAGTTCGGCATGACTTCTTCGAACAGTACGGACTTCTGTTTTTCGGACAAGGCAGATGAATCTCCCATGTCCTTTGCAATGCTTTCCATTAAGGCCGGCAATTGCGTTTTAAAGTTCCCAACCATCATAGTCGTCATCTGCTCGAACATTTTATCCATTTCCATCAGGTCGAACATTTCCTTTATAAGGGCGGTTTTTTCCGCGTCGATTTTTTCGCTCTGCGCAGAGGCTCCTATCTGAAACCCGCAAACCAAAAGAAACATCGCCGCAAACGCTATCGCCGTTTTTTTCATGATTTGCCTCCATGGCACAAAATGTTTATTGAAATATATCACTTGAAAAACTGAAAAGCAACGTTATAAAGCCGTCAATAGAGACTTGCTCTTCGCTTTTATCAGAAGAAGCTGAATCCGCCGGTGAGGAACGGGTTGTGCGCTTTTTCGTGTCCGACGGTGGTGGCGGGGCCGTGCCCGCAGTACACCACCGTCTGAGGTGGCAGCGTCAGAAGCTTGTTCTTTATGTTGTCCAGCAGCAACTGTTGGCTGCCGCCGGGAAGGTCTGTTCGCCCTATCGATCCGTTGAAGAGCGTGTCTCCCGCGAAAACTCTCTCCCCGAAATTGAAACAGAGACCTCCGGGCGAATGGCCGGGAGTGAAGATGACAGTCGCTCTCAGGTTGCCGACCTCTAAAACGTCCCCCTCTTTGAGGAAACCGTCTATTTCAGGCTTGTCGCCGAATCTGACGCCGAAGAACTGGCATTGCCTTTCATAGCCCTCGACGAAAGGAGCCTCTGTCTCGTGGAGCAAAAATTTTGCTCCTTTGGCGATCCGGATTGCCTGAACCGCGCCGATGTGGTCTATATGCGCGTGCGTGTTGATTATGCGCGAAACGTTCAGCCCCCGCTTGTCGATGGCGGCCAATATCCGCTCCGGCTCCGCGCCGGGGTCTATCACAACGGCTTCTTTGGTCTCTTCGCAGCCTACGATGAACGTGTTTTCCATGAACGGCCCGACTTCAAGCGTCTCAACTATCATTTCGCGTCCTCCGGAGCGGGCGGCGGGCCTGCGCCTGCCGCCTCGTCCTTGCTCGTTGTATGATGATATAATAATGACAGGGCATGGATGAGTCAAACAAAGGGAGCGCGGCGTCAGCCCTGAAAGGCGGATGACGCCATGTCCGTGGGATACAAAATGAGAGTCGATGTGTTTGTTTTAGGAGGAGGGTTGTCAGGCGCGGCGGCGGCTTTCGAGGCGGCTCGGAACGGCGTCACTGTCGCTCTGGCAGAGCGCTCCTTCATGCTTGGCGGCGCGGCAACTCTGTCTCTCGTCAATCCGTGGCAGACGTTTCATTCGCATTCAGGCAGGGTTATCGGCGGGTTCGCTCAGGAATTGACTGATAGGTTGCTCGCGAGCGGCCACTCTCTCGGTCACTTGCCGGACCCTGTTGGGTTTGCCACTTCGGTCACCCCAATAGACCCGGACGGCCTGCGCGCTGCTCTCGACGAAATGGCGAGGGAGCGCGGCGTCGCCGTTCTTTATGGACACAGGCTGCGCGACGCGGAGATAGTTGAAAACCGCTTGCGCTCCGTCACCCTCGAAGACGAGCATTCCGGGACCATCTGCGTCCGGGCGTCCGCGTTCATCGACGCGTCAGGAAACGGAGACCTGTCGAGCATTGCCGGCTGCCGGATGGAGATAGACTCCGATTGCCAGCCGATGACGCTCATCTTCACGATGGACAATGTGGATTTCGAGGCGGTGGCGGCGTATCATCGCGCGCATCCCGACGAATTTTACGAGGGAGCGGCCATAGACGGCCCACTTCGAGGCGGCTACATCGGGGTCTCCGGGTTTTTCGAGCATGTCCGCCGCGCTAAGGAGTCCGGTCGGCTGGCCGTCCCGCGCGACCGCGTTTTATTTTTCGGCAACACGCGTCCCGGCCAAGTCGTCGTGAACACCACCAGAGTGACCGGAAAAAACGGCGCGTCGGGGACTGAACTGTCGGAAGCAATGGGGGAGGGCCTTGCTCAGACGAAGAACCTTGTGGCTTTCATGACCTCCGACCTTCCCGGTTTCGAGCGCGCCCGCGTCGTCCGCATTGCGGATCAAATCGGAGTGCGCGAAACCCGGCGGCTCATAGGCCGGTATGTCATGGACGAGAACGACATTCACGCCAACGCGAGCTTCGACGACACGATTGCGAAGGGAGCCTTCCCGCTGGACATCCATTCAGGCGCGGACGCCTCTCTCTCTTATGAAAAAGTGTCCGGCAAGGGACATTACGATATTCCTTTGCGATGCCTGTTGAACTCGGAAGTCGGCAACTTGTTGACGGTCGGCAAGTGCATATCCGTCACCCACAAAGGTTTTTCGTCCACGCGCGTGATGCCGACCTGCATGGCGGTAGGCCAAGCCGGAGGAGCGGCGGCCGCGCTCTCCGCCAAGCTGAAGCGCGACCCGGAGGAAATCTATCCTTTGGTAAGAGACACGCTGAGGTCAGCCGGAGCTATCATCTCAGAAGAGGACATCGTAAACGACATTGACGCTCTAATGCGTGGTTGAGAAGAAGAGTCATCTGTTTTTGCATGAAGAATGTTTATAAAACCGAACGCGAGATATCCTGATATGTTGTCTGTTTACATACATTATCCGTTCTGCGCGAGCAAATGCGCGTACTGCGATTTCGTGTCCCGTCCCGGATCATCTCCGCAAGAGCGCGCGGCGTACGAGAAACTGATTATAAAGGAAATCGCCGGGGCGGCGGAGCGTCTGCCTTTCAGGCCGCGGCCTGCGGCGAACACGATATATTTTGGAGGCGGAACGCCGTCTTTGATGGAGCCGGGCACGGTCGAGCGGATAATCAAAGAAATTGATTTGCGCTTCGGCATTCGTCAAGGCGCGGAGATTTCGATGGAGAGCAATCCGGCGGCGGAGAAAGCGGGGGAGTGGCTGAACGGCGCGCGCGCGGCGGGCGTGAACCGGCTGGTCGTCGGAGTTCAATCCCTAGATGATAAAGAACTATCTTTTCTGGGCAGGGCGCACAACGCGCGGCAGGCCTCTTCGTTCTTTGCCAAGGCGCGCGCCTCCGGATTCGACTCCGTTGGCATCGACTTGATTTACGGTCTGCCCGGACAGCGAGCGCGGGACTGGGAGAAGACCCTCGAACAGGCCCTCGACATGAATCCCGACCATGTGTCTCTTTACTGCCTCGAAGCGCCGCAGGGTACGAGGCTTGCCGCCGATATCGAATCTGGCAAAATTAAACCTCTCGACGGGGACGCTCAGGCGGATATGTATTTCGCCGCCGCTCGCGCTATCGAATCGTCAGGACGGGCGTGTTATGAAATCTCAAACTTTTCGCGCCCCGGACACGAATGCCGACATAATCTGGTTTACTGGCTCGGTGGCGACTATCTCGGAGTCGGACTTTCCGCCTGCTCTTACATCGGCGGCGAGCGAGTGGAGAACGAGAGGGGCTTTTCAAGATATAAAGAAAAAGTTGAACGCGGCGAACGCCCCGCGCGCAGCTCCGAACGGCTCAGTTATCCTCGGCGGCTAAGGGAGTCGGCGGCGATGGCGCTCCGGACCTCGGCGGGCTTTGTTTCGCCGGACATCCACTCGTTTCACGGGCGCGCCCTTGAAGCTGACCTAGCCGCTTTGGAGCGCGACGGGTTTATCGAAACCAAGCCATCCGGCGCTCGCGCTCTTTTGCCGGATAAGCGTTTCGTGAGCGACTCCGCGTTTTCCCGCCTTATATGAGTCCACGCGCTCTTGACGCGGACTCCCTTTTGCGGCGAAACTTGTTTATAGCGGTTGCGCTCGGCTGGGCGGACCCGCGTCGATAAATCGAAACCGGAAATCGATTATGGCTCAAAAGAAAAAACTCTCCGTCGTCATCCCCGTTTATAACGAACACGACACCCTGCGGGAGATTGTTTCGAGAGTCAAATCCGTCGCCGTCGATGGCGTGGACATCGAAATCGTCCTTGTCGATGACTTTTCCACAGACGGCACAAGAGACCTGATAAAGAATGAGATGGCGAACGAAGTCGGCCCTGTGGAGTTCCATGACAAGAACATGGGGAAAGGCGCGGCGCTCCGCACAGGCTTCAAACGCGCCTCCGGCGATTTCATCATCGTTCAGGACGCCGACCTCGAATACGACCCTTCCGAATATCCCAAACTGCTCGCGCCTCTGCTCGACGGACGCGCCGATGTCGTTTACGGCTCCCGCTTCAAAGGCGAGGGCGCACACCGCGTTCTTTACTTCTGGCACTACGTCGGCAACGTTGCCCTCACTCTCATCTCTAACATGTTCACCAACCTCAACTTGTCTGACATGGAAACCTGCTACAAGGCGTTCCGCGCCGAGATCATAAAAAAAATCGACATCGAGCAGAACCGGTTCGGTTTTGAGCCGGAAGTCACCGCGAAAGTGGCGAAGATGAAATGCCGCGTGTACGAGGTGGGCATTTCTTACAGCGGACGCACCTATGAAGAGGGCAAGAAGATAGGTTTCAAGGACGCGGTCGTCGCTCTCTGGTGCATCGTCAAATACAGGTTCAAGAAGTGAGCGTCGCCCACGGGCGTCTTGCTTCGCGGTGTTTTCCCGGAGACAGATAACATGGAAAAAGAATCGAAGTCCGAATCGGCGGAACTCCTCCACTGCGCGGTCGCGACAAGCTCGGAAGAAAACGCCGACGCGGTGTTCAGGCGACTGTTCGGGATGAGCGTGGTCAAGGAGTTCATGGTCGGGGAAGAACTGGGACGCGCGCTGTTCGGGTTTGGTGGAGAAGCGAAAGTCATCGTTTACAATGCGGGCGGGGCGACCATCGAGGCGTTCATTAGCCCGGAGCGCGCGGTGGCGCGAGACCGTTACGACCATATATGCCTTGCGACGCGAAACAGGCGCGACCTCGTTGAGCGCGCTTCCAGCATGGGAATGAAAATCACTACCTTCGCTCGCGAGGGCGGCGATGTGGTTTTTATCAGAGACTCGGACGGCAATTTTTACGAGATTAAAGAAAAAGAATGAGCGGCCGCGGCAGGCTGCGCGCAACCATCGGGCTTCGGCCATTTCGGACTATCAGGAGCGGAGGCGGCTATGGACTGGAAAATATTCGCAATGTGCTTCGGAGCGGTGTTCCTCGCCGAACTAGGAGACAAAACGCAACTCGCCACCATGATGTTCAGCGCGCAGGTTAAAAGTCCGTGGCTCATATTCGCGGCGTCCTCTCTGGCTCTCGTGGCTTCCAGCCTCATTGCGACGACGGTCGGCTGCGCCGCCGGCAGATGTCTCCCTGAGACGCCGATTAAGATAGCCGCAGGCGCTTTGTTCCTGATAATCGGCGCGGTAATGCTCTACACCGCGTTCGCGGGCGGTCGCGCGGCATGAGCGGAGAAGATAAAATCGCACTCCTCTGCGACGAACTTCAGGTTCTCGCCTTCAACATGGCTGAGGAATTGGACACTCTCAACTTCCATTCCCAGAGAGAAGCCGCCGCGGATATGCGCCGTAGAGGCGTCTTTGACTCTCTGGATGAAATGAGAGACAAAATACGGCGGCTCGAACGCGAATTGCGTTCCTGTGGACGCGACGTCCAAGCGGAAGATGTCGTCGAGATGGACGCTCTGCTGGAAGTAATGCATAAATGCGGCGGTGAGCCGGACAACTTCCGCCAGTTCGTTTCCGAGCTTATCCCTCTGATAAGAATGCTCGACAAATGGGGGGAACGCGGCCCCATCGACGGCTGCGGCTCCCCTTTGTAATCCTCGCTGCAGCCTTGCCGTCATGAAAACGCACGGAGCCTCTTCCAGCTGCTTCGACACAAGCTCCGCAGCTGCGGCATCTTTCGGCGTCAATCTTGAGGCTTTTATTAATCGCCGCCATTCGGCGACTCCTCTTGCGCGCCCGGCTCCGGTATGTCCGCGTCGTCCTTGAGCAGGGGCAGACCATTATTACGTGGGGGCAAATCCTGCGGCTTGTCCGGGTAACGCTCTCGGAATTCCGGGAGGTCGTAGTGATGCTCCGGTAGGCCCTCCGGCATCTCAGACGGAAGCCCGCCTACTCCCGGATGGCCTATATTTCCCACGATGCTGTTCAACTGCCGGTACATCTCCGGCGTGGTCTCCGGTCTCCAGTAATTGAACGCGGACGCCGCGTTTGCCGCCACGATGAACGCCGCCACTGTGATGAAACCGTAAACCGCCGCGCTGATCGGCTTCGGAACAAGCGCCGAGCGAACCCGAAGCGCGTTCTTGACCCGGCAAGCGCCGACGCAACTGTAGCACGCCATGCACTCTAGGGCGTTTACTCTTCTCTTTTTATCAACCTTTATCATGTTCGGGCAAGCGGCCGCGCACTTGCCGCAGCCGACGCACTTCCCCGCGTCTCTGCTCACCGCCGTAGGACTCGCCAGCGAGACCAGCCCCAGCAGCGCCCCGTACGGACACAGATATCTGCACCAGAAATTCTTGAAAACCACTGAAAGCGCGATAAGGACGAATATCACTATCAACGCGGTCCGGCTGATGTTTGCGAAAAATAGATACATCTTTACATCCGCCATCCGGTTGTACGGACTATGAATGAATGACTCCAAACCCTGCAACGGCATTCGCAGGATGTGATAGGCGAAAAAACCGAGCAGAAAATATTTAAGGCCCTGAAGGGGAACATCAAGCCACGACGGAATCCGCGGATTGCGGCCGAATATCCAATTGCCCAATTTGTGCGCCCACTCCGACGCGAATCCTATAGGGCACACCCATGAGCAGAATCCGCGTCTCAACGCCAGCGCTAGAAACAGCGTCAGCGAGAATATCACAAGCCCCGCCGGATGAATCCTGTTGGCGACCCCGCTCTTGACCAGATAAACCAAGCTCATAAGAGAGCTTATCGGAAGAAACCCCTCCACGCCCGGAGGGCGCGAAGCCACAGCTTCTGCTGGAGACCCGGACAATGATTTTACAAACGCCCCGAATTCAATCCCTATCAGAATAATGACAACCACGAAGAGAGACTGAACGGCGGGGCGCAGCCATCGCAAATCGGGCGCGCGCGATATCTTCGCATCGGCCGTCTCGCCGTTGTTGTTATTCTCTGTCATATAAACCCTCCCGGCGACACATTAGCAATATAATAGTACCACAATGCCAGTATAACAGGCCGGCTCGCGCGCGTCAAGTCGATCCGTTTAGTTTCGACTGACGCTAATTTCAGTCATCCGCAATCTGATAATCCCGTCGAGAAACGGGGACTGGCAACGCGTCTTTTGCGGCTGCCTGTACCCGCTTTTCGTCAACTGATTATCCACAATGCTGGCGAACGAAAAACCGCGTGGAGCCGCCGCCGCCGCTTTTTCAAGCAGCGGAACTTCGTTTATAATGAACCCTGACGAGAAGGGATTTCGGCAAGGCTCTGCCGCCGGAGGGATACGATGGCTGCTGACAGCCGCAAAGGATACACGCTTGAGCGCTTTCCGAGCGTGCGGAGACTGACCGTGGACGCCGGATGGATAGTTTCGCGTAGGCACAACGTTCACGGCTTGTTCGAAATCGACGTTACGGGAGCGCGGCGGATAATCAAGGAGCGGCGGGCGGCGACCGGGGAGCAAATTTCATTCACCGGGTTCATGGTTCACTGTATAGCGCGCGCGGCGGCGGACGCTCCTCACATTCACGCTTGCCGCGACTGGCTCGGCCGCTTGGCGGTGTTTCACGACGTGAACGTGAACACGATGATAAGCGCGGAGATCGACGGCGAATTGACGGTCGTCCCTCTGATTATACGAGCTGCGGACAAAAAAAGCGTCGAGCAGATAAGCTACGAAATCCGCGCGGCGCAGGAGAAAAACTCGACGGCGCGCGGCGGGCCGGAAGCCGAATACATAAGCCGGTTCGTCAGACTCCCCGCGGCGGTCAGGCGCTTGTTCTACCGGTGGCTATACAGGAAACCCGCGTTGTTGCACGATATGTTCGGGACGGTCGCCGTCACCGCCGTCGGGATGTTCGCGGGCGGCGGCGGTTGGGGCATCCCCTTCGGCAACCATACTCTCAACGTCGCAATCGGCGGCGTAGCCAGAAAACCCGCAGCCGTCGGCGACGATATCATAATCCGCGATTGCTTGTCCGTGACGATTACCATAGACCACGACATAGTGGACGGCGCGCCCGCCGCAAGGTTCGTCAGCCGTCTCAGGGAATCGGTCGAATCCGCAAGCGGCCTCAGCGAAATCTAAACCTCCTCAAAGCGCGGCCCCAATCCAATATTATCATTGATGAAAAATGTCAATACCGCGCGCCTTTCCGCGACAAAATATATTTTTGCCATTGGGAGAGATTTGCCATATAAATATGCGATCGCGCGAAGCGGCGCCGGCGGCGGAGCAATCGCGAAATGCGGTCGGGACGGACAAAATAGCAAAAGGGAGCATTATTCGATCATGGCGGAAATGATAGTTTTGCACAGCATGGTTTCAGGCAAAGCTGGAGCGGATGCCGGAATGAAAAGAATCTCCGACATCGTAAAAAAAGCGCTCGGCCTCGACACGCTCATTGAAAACACCACAATCGCTTGCGTTTCGACCGTCGAGGAAGTCAAGGCCGCGTTGACCAAGATGATAGAGGCCCGCGCTCCCAAAATCGCCATCAGCGGCGGCGACGGCTTCTCCGCCTTGTTCGCTAAATGCTTCTTCCAACTCAGGGAATCGATGAAGAGGGACGACTATAATCCCGACGTGCTTTTTCTGGCGAGCGGAACCGGCAACGCGATATCATATTGCGCCCGCTTCAAGAACCCGATTGTCGCATTGAGGAACTTCTACGCTGGCCACTATAAGACCGAAAAACTCAACTTGCTCGAAGTGTCGTTTAACAAACTCAAAGAGATAACCCATTTCGTGAGTTTCGGCGCAGACGGGGAAATTCTTGAGATATACAAGAATCAGCGGCGCAAGGGTCTTATCGGGTACGTGGGAGCCGTGTTAAAATACTCATTCAGCCGCAAGCTTTACAACCCTTTCAGCAGGAACGACGCGAACTACACGCTCGACATCGCCCGCGACGGCAAACACATATTCAGAGGCAGATACGAGGGCGGAGGCGTGTCGAGCATACCCTATGTCGGCTACGGGTTCAGGCCGTACCCGCTCGCGACGGGAGGCGACGCGCACATGCGGTTTGTGCTTTTCGGCGCGATACTCATGCCCACATTGTTCAAGTTCACCAAACTGGCCTTTCCGAAGCGCCCCAATCGGTTGATATACGACAACAAGCTTAGCGACCCTGCGACGCTTGATTTCGAGTTCGACCGGGAAGTCCACGTACAGACATCCGGAGACAACATCGGAAAACAGTCCCGCGTTCGCGTGGCGTTCTCCAAAAAACTAACCCTCAACATCGCCACAAGAGCGAAATAAAAGCGGTAACCGGTTTCGCCTCCGGCGCGCCTTATTAACGGATTAGAAGAGAGTCGGGACTATTCTGTTGCGCCCATCAGGACGGATTATCCCACACGACATACATAAAACATTCATGCCAGCCTATCTGGCATCCCGGCAGCGCACAAGAATATACCTCGCGGAATTCATCTGCCGTCATGTAACGGTCGGAAGCCAAGTGATCCAGCCAAGGTTTTGACAGGCGGAACCTAAACACTTTCCACGCGGCTGATAGCCCGATTCTAAATGCGTTTGTAAGCGCTTCCATGAACGGAAACACCCGGTACCACGCTTGATGCCGGACGTTTTTTTTCCACGCGCAATCAAGTATGACAATCCTTCCTTCTGGGTTGAGCATATTTTGCAACCGGCGCAACAGGCTTGGAATATTGTCAATATGATGAAACGTGGTGCGGCTGACGATGTAGTCGTATTTTTCGCCTTCCGGCAGTTCGACAGCGTCTAATTTAAGATAGCGAATATTCGGAAGGTTTCTCACGCGTTCGGCTATATCGAGCATTGCCTGTGAGATGTCTATGCCTACCACCTCGACAAAGTTACCGGCGAGCGCGGAAGCCATAATACCCGAACCACAACCGATGTCCAGCGCCTTGTTTCTGTTGCGCGGCATCCAAGAAAGAAAAAAATCATTATTATGGAAGAGCGCTTCCATGAAATCGTAACCTTCGGCCACTCTGTCGAATTGGCTCCCGGTTTCATCTGGCTTGACATATCCTTTTTTTGCCATGACGCGCTATGTGCGCTCCTCACACAGACCAGAACAGCCTAATGCCAATATCAACATTCAGCAAATATAATATAGCTTTATCTGAATAAAAGTCTATTTAAAACCAACTATAAGTTACAACGTTAAGGCGAAAACCATTCTGGCTTCATTCCTTGCTCTCTAATCTTCTCGACATCAAGAATTCTTGGGAATGGCAATACCCCTTTCTGTTTCATCTCTGAATAAAAACCGTTCGCGTATTTGTTTGCATAAGCTTCAACATCTCTCAGGCTTTTTTCAAAATATTGTTTTTCCAACATTTCTTTGTTGCCATGATTGGGCTTATGCCGCATAGGGTCTGCCACACATTCGTTGTAATGAACATAGTGGCCCACTTCGTGCGGCACGGTAAAGCAGAGTTGGGTATTGCGGCAAGCTTCGATAGTTGTTTTTATGATGATATTTCTCTTGTCCGATGATATGGCATGTCCGTGTTCTCTCAGCAATAGCAATTCTTTTTCAGCCTCTGGCGTTAAGGATTTCGTCCACTTCACTGTTAAACCCGGTTGACAAGCATTGAGGAATATTCCCGGCCCTGAATAATCCCCCAGATTCGCAAAGTATGACATGCGCCCCCACGCAGGCCTTAAAAGCTCCTCTTTCTTTGTTGGCTGCCTCAGAACGATTATTTTAATATCCTTTGAGTGCGATTCTGGAATTAGAGAAAGCACATTCATTATGTCATCAGGTGTGCATGGATGTGCGAAACCATTATTGGTCGGTTCAACAAAAAGTCTAAAATCATAGTTCCCATTGCAGATATGCATAACAACAGCATTGCGTAAATGCTCATAAAAAACCCGCCCGTCTTTCCATCTCCAGCTTTGTGGAACGACATGTTTATTGTCGCTACCGCGCCCCTGCTTTGAAGTTCCAATGTTTCTATTGCGCCGTAGCGGATTGACGTATTGTTTCGATTGCATAAAAAATGTCCAATAGACTCAAAGAGATATTGTTATCTTACTCCGGAACAAATAATTGCATCAAGGAAAGAACCAAGAAAAGTAAAACTGCGCATCGCGATTTCTGCAATGCCAAGATGAATTATTCAGCAAAAATAGTCCGAATGCGCATGCGTTTTGATACAGACACTCCCTGCGCTGGGGGGGGGCGCAATTCTGGCTTCGCTCCTTCGGCTCTTTCGCAATTCAAAACAGTTCCAACTGTATTTTTATAGATTCGGAGACCTTTTGCATATCTTCATCCGAGAGCGCGCCGGCGCGCTTGAAAACTCTTAACTTGCTTACCGTCGCGAGTTGGTCCGCCATCGCCTTGCTTTCTTTGCCGCCGAATGAAACAATCGCTTCGCTTGGGTATATTCGGTCTGTCTTGTTTGTTAGGGGGACAACTTGAACGCGGTTAAGGAATTTATTTGAAGCATCATTGCTAACGATAACGGCGGGGCGTTTTTACGAATCTCTCCGCCGATTGAAGGGTCAAAATTGATCCACCATACTTCACATCTTTTCATGGGCCGCATCCTTAAACGTAGTCTCCGCCCATTCCAGAGCGTCTGTCTCTCTTTTCTTATCTTTCGCCATCTGAGAATATTCCAATTCCAGATTCGGGCGAACTACATGAGGGCGCACAAGTTCCTCGACAAATTTGCTAATCTTGCGCGGGCCTATGTTCTTATGAAGTCCTTCGTAAACTTCTTTATCCACTGTTATCGTAAGCTTCTTCTGCATCGGAGATCACCCTCCCTTATACGTGTAGAATACGTATAATATTCGGTTTCGTCAACAAATCGAGTCATCGGATATGACGTGAATTACACTAAAAATACTAAAATCACGAAATGCGCATGGCAGATTGACAGATGCCGTTCGCCATTTGCTCATCTATAGAAGCGCTCTTCGCCCCGCGGCGGGGGGGTCTTGCTGATTAATCTTTAGTTATCGTAAGTTGACAACCTGATTGTGCGGATTTAACGAAATACGCGGCGCGCGGCAGAATCTTAAACCCCGCCTCCATTGTCACTCTCACGTACTTTTCCGGCGTTGCGCCACTATAAACATACAGATCGATATCATTTTGCGGAGCGCCGCCGCATGTCATCGCTATGTTTGGCTGCCCGGCGTTTATCGGAACGCAGTACGGATTTGATATGAAATTCCATCCAGCGTCCAATGTGAAAACAAATGAGTCCTCGGTGTAATCGTTCCCGGTGTCCGGCAAAATTACTTCTGACGGGCCGATTGATATTAAAAAGTATCCTTTGCCATGTTGCAACGCGACAGTTTCCGGGTTCTCCATATATTGAAACTTGCCGCTTTCGAATGAGAAGAAATGAGCGGAAGCTGCCCCGAACACGGAGGAAACGTTTATCACATTGCTTGTCTTGCAGGATCCGACAGCCGTCCATTCTTCGGGCGGCACAACCAGTCCGTCGCCTTCGATCATATACAACTGGCCGTCCGAACTGACAGGGTTGCTGAAAAGCCCCACGCCGTTTTCAGCCTTGACGGTGAAGTAATAGACCCTTCCCAGTTCCAGCGAAAGGCCTGTTCGGGTGACAGCTGTGTTTGTCCCGTTGTCCGTCCAGTCGGCAACATCGCTTCCCCCGATGGCTGTCCCGATAGAATACCAGTAGCGAGATATTCCGCTGTCAGGATCGGAAGATGACGACCAGTTCGCGGAAAGCCGGTCTGAATCTGTTGTCGTGTCTATATCTTCTCCGTCTCCATCGTTCACAAAAGAAACATCTGTTGGCGGCGAGGCGGCCACAGTGTATTCGACATACTCGTTTGTGTCGGCGGTGTCCTGATTGCCGTTCATATCCTGACAGGCAATGTGAACAATGTTCGTTCCGTTGACAAGGCCCGTGATGTAGCACTGCTGGCTCATAGAGCTGTCGCCCTCGCAGTCGCCAAGCATGTCCGCATAACTTTGGTCTGTTAGCGACCATTTGCAATCGGCGTTTTCGTCAGTAGTAAAACTGACTGTCGCCGTCGCGCTGTTAAGCATGCTGCCCTTTGCCGGGTCCCACGCGCTCTGCATTGGCGGCGAGGCGTCCACAGTGTACTCGATATGCTCATTTGTGTCGGCGGTGTCCTGATTGCCATAAGCGTCCTGACAAGCGATGTGAACAGTGTTCGCCCCTTGCGCGAGACCAGTGACATCGCATTGCTGGCTCATA
The DNA here is from genome assembly GCA_029573925.1 of bacterium. Lineage (GTDB taxonomy): Bacteria > UBP15 > UBA6099 > UBA6099 > UBA6099 > UBA6099. The sequence goes on along the minus strand of JAKQBV010000383.1, from coordinate 76 downwards.
GAGCCGTCGCCCTCGCAGTCGCCAAGCATGTCTGCGTAATCTTGGTCTGTTAGCGACCATTTGCAATAGGCGTTTT
>JAKQBV010000264.1 GCA_029573925.1 bacterium | reverse complement strand
AGAACCTGTAACGAGAACTATCTCGTTTTTCATAAAACCCGGCCCCCTTGTTATTTTTTTCACATGCGCCTTGCGATTAGTAGTTTAGCAGAGTTACAAGCGCGCGGGCAAGGCTTTTTAAAATAATGAGACAGACTAATTATTTGCGTACAGGCAATGCGGCTCCTAGGCCCGCAATCTATTTTCAGCAAAGCAAACCGGGCGGTTCCTAGGTCGATCGCGTGAAGCGCGATATTTAACTGTATTTAAGCGTTGACGGTAGTATAATATGCGTGACGACGACAGGGGAGGCGCATGCATGGTTAAAGCGAAGAGCCGGAGAAAACCCGACCTTGTGGGACGCGTGGAACAGGACGAAGTCAACGGCGTAGACCTTCCGATAGTGGTGTTCGAGAAATGGTGCAAGGGATGCGGAATTTGCGTCGAGTTCTGTCCTCAGGGCGCTCTGACGCTTGACGAAGCCACGCAGAAAGCGAAATTGGCCAAGCCTTCGGATTGCGTGAGCTGCGGCGTGTGCGAATTGAGATGTCCTGATTTTGCCATCACGCGAACAAAGAAGAAAGGGGGAAGCGGCAATGGAGAAAAAGGCGACTGAAAGAAAAGGCGGAAAGATTAAGGGAACGTCGCGGCAACAGCCTCAAAGAAAGGCTAAACGCGCCGCCGCTTCCAAGAGCGACGCCGGACAGATCGTTCTGATAAGCGGCAACGAAGCGTGTGTTGAAGGCGCGCTTGCCGCCGGTTTGGGGTTTTTCGCCGGATATCCGATAACTCCGGCGACTGAAATATCAGAAGTTTTGTCCACACGGCTGCCTGCGGTGGGTGGCAAGTTCATACAGATGGAAGACGAGATAGCCAGCATGGCGGCGATAATCGGGGCGTCCATAGCCGGACTTAAATCCATGACGGCAACCAGCGGGCCGGGGTTTTCCCTGATGCAAGAAAATATAGGTTTCGGGATAATAGCGGAAGCGCCGTGCGTGGTTGTCAACGTGATGAGGGGCGGCCCAAGCACGGGGTTGCCGACCAATCCTTCTCAGGGCGACGTCATGCAGGCAAGATGGGGGCGTCACGGCGACCACCGGATAATCGTTCTCTGCCCTAATTCCGTCGAAGAGTGTTACACGCTAACAATAAAGGCATTCAATTTTTCTGAGAAGTACCGCACGCCCGTCATTTTGCTCATGGACGAAGTGGTGGCTCACATGCGGGAAAAAATGACTCTTCCCCCGGAGTCCAATATACCTGTGATAAACAGGGTGAAACCGTCTGTTCCTCCGGAATGGCATATCCCATACGAAAACACGCCCACCGGAGTTCCGCCTATGGCGGCTTTCGGAGACGGATATCGCTATCACATAACCGGCCTCGTGCATGATCAGCACGGTTTTCCAACTCAAAGACAGGATGAGATAAAGGAATTCCAATCAAGGCTCACAAATAAGATAGAGAAAGCGCGAAAGGAATTGATAATGGTCGAGACGGAGTTTATCGACGACGCGAAGGTGGCGGTGCTCTCGTACGGATCGACGTCGAGGAGCGCGCGGCGGGCGGTGACGATGGCCAGAAAGGGCGGTTCCAAGGCCGGAATAGTCAGACTGCTGACGCTGTGGCCGTTCCCGGTCAGGGCCGTGCAGAGGCTGTCGGAGCATGTGGACGCGATAATAGTGCCTGAGATGAATCAGGGGCAACTGGTGGGAGAAGTCGAAAGGCACGCTTGCGGTCGCTGTTCTGTCGTGCCTCTGAACAGATACGACGGAGCCATGATCGAGCCGGAAGAGATACTTCACACAATACTGGAGGTCGAGTGAGATGGAGCGCACAAAGCTGGTTCACAAATACCTCCGATCCGAAAAGAAATTCCCTCATTTGTGGTGTCCCGGCTGCGGAGACGGGATTCTGATGGGGGCGATGATAAGGGCGATAGACAGGTTGGGGCTGGATCAGGACAACGTGGTGGTGGTTTCGGGCATAGGGTGTTCGGGGAGGCTCACGGTGTATGTGGATTTCAACACCCTGCACACGACGCACGGCCGGGCGCTGTCCTTCGCCACCGGCATAAAGCTTGCCAATCCGAAACTGACCGTGATAGTCGTGATGGGAGACGGGGACGCGACGGCGATAGGCGGCAACCATTTCATACACACCGCGAGGCGCAACATCGACCTTTGCGCGATAGTGATAAACAACAACGTGTACGGAATGACGGGAGGGCAGTATTCGCCGACGACGCCGATGGGAGCGAAGTCCGCCACCTCCGCGTTCGGCAACATCGAGCGCCCGTTCGACATCTGCGAGCTTGCGCGCGGGTCGGGCGCGTCTTGGGTCGCCCGCGGAACGGTCTATCATGTCCCCATGCTGGACAATCTGATAATGAGCGCGATTACGAAAAAGGGATTCTGCATGCTCGAAGTAGCCGCTTATTGCCACACCACTTTCGGAAGAAGGAACAAACTGGGAAAACCGACTGACATGATGCGCTGGATGCGCGACAACAGCGTAAGGACAGAGGCGTTTCAGAAACTCTCGGATGAGGAGAGGATGGGCAAGATGGAGATAGGGGTTCTGGCGGACTTCGATTATCCGGAGTATTGCGAGATGTATGACGAAGTAATCCGGAAATCCGGAGGCGGCGCATAAAGATGAAAATAGAAAAAGAGAGAATAAAGATAAGGATAGCAGGTTCAGGAGGCCAAGGAGTTATTTTGGCTTCAATAATTCTTGCCGAAGCGGCCGGGATTCACGACGGACGCTACGTGTGCCAGACACAGAGTTACGGGCCGGAGGCCAGAGGCGGCAACTGCAAGGCTGAGGTGGTAATCAGCGACAGTTACATCGATTATCCGAAAGCAAAAAATCTCGATATTCTGATGTGCTACAATCAGGCTTCTCTCGACGAGTATTTTATGGACCTTAAAGAAACGGGAACGCTTATCGTCAATTCGGATTTATGCTCTCAGATACCGATCTCGACGGCATACGAGATGCCGATGACTTCGCTGGCAAGAGAGAAAGCCGGTTCTTTGCAGGCGATGAATTCCCTGTCGCTTGGCGCTCTTGCGGAAGCGACTGGAGTGGTGTCGAAGAATGCCATTAAAGCGGCGGTTCTGTCGCGCTCCCCTAAAGGAACAGAAGCGGTAAACCTTAAAGCGTTGGAAATAGGGTTTCTCGAAGGCAGAAAGGCAGTGGGACGCGCTAAGAACCGCGTCCCGGCGAAGTTCTCAAGGCTTATTCTGATGAACGATTGACATTGAACCGGGCTGAAACGCGGCGGAATTCCGGATGAAAAGAAAGAAAATACTATCGCTGGCGGTTCTAGCGGCGACATCCGCCGTGTTCTCGCTAGCGTTTGTGTTCATGTCAGCGTCCCGCACCGCCGATTTGGGAGTTATCTGCGCCCGGTTTTCACTTGCTCCAGCCATGAGAGGCGAGACCCTTCTAGCAATTTACCCGTTCGGCGAAGTCTCAGCAAAAACTCATTCCGCGCCAGTAAAAATCATCGTTGGGCTGGAAAGGATTCATGAAGAGTCTATAGACGAGATAATCGCGGACGACATCGGGTTTACCGAACTCCTCGACGCTATGAAGGATAAAGCGCAGAAGGCGGTCGGGGAATTTATCCTTGTCGTTTTCGCGCTTGCCGCCCTCGGAGGGGCCGCCGGAGCTTCAATAGGGAGAAGAATGAGTTTTATCGAAATCCTTCTAGGAGCAGGCGTCGGACTTCTCTCGGCGGCTGTATTGGGCGGGGTAGTGTTGTCTCAGTATAAGTTGGAAGCTTTCAGGCAGCCTTCATATCGAGGGCTTATAACATACGCGCCGGAGATTGTGGACAACATCAACAGGAGTGTTGAGGGCGGGAAGAATCTCCGCAAATACGTCCGCGACATGGCGGCCAATATGTCCTCTTTCTACGTCGAACTCGACCGCTACGGAGAGAGGGAAAACGCCGGCAGAGTAAGGATTCTTCACATATCGGACATCCATAACAATCCTCTCGCGGGCGACTTCGTGAAAGTCCTCGTAAAAGGCCTTTCGCCGAATTTGATAATGAACACAGGCGACATGACAGACATGGGAACCGCCCTTGAGCTTAAATTGATGGATTCTTTGAAAGGCATCGGCAAGCCGCACTTTTTCGTGTCCGGGAATCATGATTCACCCGAAGTTGTCGAAGAGTTGAAACGGGATTTCGGACTGAGGGTTCTGGACGGTGATATAGCAACGCACGGCAAACTCAGGATTATCGGGTTCGGCGATCCTAAAGCCAATGTTTCATTTGACGCGGAAGTGGACCCTGAAGAGATGCTTGAGGCGACAGGAAGGATAATCGAGAAACTATCGAAGTTGAAGAAAAAGCCAGATGTCTTAATGGTTCACAATCCTGACATAGGGCGGGCGGCGGCGGGGCTGTCGCCAGTCATATTAAGCGGCCATGCTCATTCGATAAGGGCGGAGAGGATAGGAGACTCCGTTTTGATTGTTGCCGGAACGACGGGAGCCGCCGGAGCCAGATATATCGAATCAGAGGAAAAGCCGAGTTATTCCGCAGCTTTAATAACCCTGCATGTAGACGAAGATGGAGCTTTCGTTTTCGACCATGTCGATCTGATACGGATGAACCAGAGCACGGGAGAGTTTATGGTGGAAAGGAAATTTCTTCCCGCTCCCGAAGAGGAGTTTGAAGGAAAAGAAGTTTCAACAGAGAAAGAAATCCAAGAAGCAAAGAAATGAGCGACTGTTTTGAAAGGCATTTAATTCACCCCGGCGCTTGTTAGCCGGGACGATATGGATATTATGTTGGAATGCGCGCGCCGGACGGACTTGAGCCATCCGAAGATGTTCGCAAAAAACAATATTATTAGAAGGAGTGTAAAATGGTCACCGCTAAAACCAATGAAGAGGTCCTTAAGATTATTAAGGACGAAGATGTGAAGTTCGTAAGGATGTGGTTCGCGGATATCTTGGGACGCGTAAAAAGTTTCGAGATAACCAGAAGAGAGCTTGAGAACGCGATGGAAAGCGGGATGGGGTTCGACGGGTCTTCGGTAACCGGGTATCAGGACATCGAAGAGAGCGACATGGTGGCGTTTCCGGACCCGACGACGTTCAGGCTCGCTCCGTGGCGGCCTAAGGAAAAACCGGTGGGTCGCATGATCTGCGATGTTAAGACACCGCAAGGAGAGCCTTACGACGGGGATCCGAGACAGATACTGAGAAAAGCGGTGGAGCGCGCTCAGAAGATGGGCTTCGACAACTATTTCGTCGGCCCGGAGCCTGAGTTCTTCTATCTGAAGCAGTCTGCCGAACTGGACCCGCTCGACAAAGGGACTTACTTTGATCTTGACCTCGATTCCGCCAGCGAGGTGCGGCGCGAAACGGTGCTGGCCCTCGAAGAAATGGGAATCAAAGTCGAGTACAGCCACCACGAGAACGGCCCGAGCCAGCATGAAATCGACATGAGGTACGGCCCGGCTCTGGACATGGCGGACAATGTGATAACGTACAGGGTGGTGGTGAAAGAAGTCGCGCGCAAGCACGGCCTTCACGCCACATTCATGCCCAAGCCGTTGTTCGGGGAAGCCGGGAGCGGAATGCATGTGCATCAGTCTCTGTTCAAAGGCGGACACAACGCATTTTTCGCGCCCGAGGAAAAATACAATCTGACCAAGGAAGCGAAGCATTTCATCGCCGGACAGTTGACGCACGCCAGAGAGATGAGCGCGATTTTTGCGCAGTGGGTGAACTCGTACAAGAGACTGGTCCCCGGATATGAGGCTCCCGTTTACATCGCATGGTCGATGAGAAACAGGTCGGCGCTCATAAGGGTTCCGATGTATCACCCCGGACGGGAGAACGCCACTCGCATTGAGTTGCGCTGCCCGGACCCCGCCTGTAACCCGTATCTGACCTTCGCTGTGATGCTGCACGCAGGGCTTGACGGCATAGAGAAAGGCTACGAGTTTACCGACCCGATGGAAAAGAATCTTTACGAGTTGACTTCCGCAGAGAGAAAACAGCTAGGCATCAAGTCTCTTCCGGACAACCTCGGAGAAGCGGTGGCGATCGCAGAGGAAAGCGAGCTTGTAAGGCGCGCCCTCGGAGACCACGCATTCACAAGGTTTATCAACGTCAAGAAGGCCGAATGGGAAGAATACAGGATGCAGGTCACCAGATACGAGCTTGATAAACTGTTGCCGATTCTTTAAGCGTAGAAGCGAACGAGCGGTTCCTGCGCGTTTTATAGATTGAAATGATGACACTGACGTTACGGCAATAAGAGAAAGAATAGGCGAATATAGAGGCGAGTCCGGAATATCGGGCGCGCCTCTTTTTCGTTTTTACGGAAGTTTTCATTTTTTGACTAAGGTCACATAGACAAATATCAAGTCGGATAATAAAATAACTAATAACGATTATCTTAATATCATATTCAGCATGTGTTTAGGCTCGTTTCTTGCGAATATATTATTTGAGGAGCGCGATATGAGAGATTTGCAAGTTGAAGCCAAGAACTTTGACAATGGCGTCGAATTGAAGCTTGCTGGCGAATTGAGTTTTTGCGATTCAAAAGATTTCATGATGGAAGTTCCATCCAAGGTCAGGGACAAAGGAAGCAAGGTGGTTTTTAATTTTGAAAAATTGACATTCATCGATTCGGCGGGGCTGGGAGCGGTGCTTTACGTTTCGGAAGCTCTCAGGATGCAGTGCCAGACTATGCAGATAACGAACGCCAACGAACACCTGAAGGGATTGCTTTCAAAGATAAAGAATGTCGGCACGTTCGAGCTATAGCCGCAATATTGAAAAGCGCGGCAACGGGAGTGGAAAGCAGGGGGCGCAGGGATGGCTAAGATAACGCCTAGACAGGAAAAGATACTAAGCAATCTTGCCGACATAGTACATGGCGAGGTCGGAGAAATATCTTTGCCTGACGCGCGCGGGATAATGCATTTTGCCATAGAGTCAGTCTGCTCCGAGTGGGGAATCGAACTGGCTCAGGCGGAAGTCTTCGAGATTGATAAAAGAAAAAAATTCTTTTCCGAACTAATGGAGAACGTCGGTCAAAGGATATCGAGATATCATGTGCCGCCGGACAGGGTGGAAGCGATACTGAAAAAGCTTTTTGAAGAATATTCCAAACACTGAACATGGTGATGAATCGCCGATAGACAGGAAGCGGCCGCCGTGATTATTGTTGATAAGCGGAGCGGCCGCTGATATGTTATAGGGGCGATGCGGGAAATAGCGAGCGCGTTTTTTCCGCCGGGAGGCAGGCAGATGAAAAAAATCGTTAATTGCGGCCACAGGGGCAGCCCTGTCCACGCGCCTGAAAACACATTGAAAGCGTTCAGGACCGCTGTCGAGATGGGCGCGGACATGATTGAGCTTGACGCTAGGATGACATCGGACGGAATCGCGATAATAAACCATGACAAGACGTACAAGCGAACGACGGGAAATCCCGCTCCGACTTCGGAACTGACGTACAGGCAGGTTAAAGAACTTCGTTTCAACGGCGAGCCTGTGCCGACGCTGGAAGAGACGGTGGCGCTATGCAAGGAGAGCGGGATAAAAATAAATATCGAATGCAAGGAAAGCGGCGCGGTGAGCGAGGCCATCCGGCTGATGAATAACTACGGCATAGCGTCGGGGTCGATGATATCCGAGTTTGACGCGCGCGCCCTCAAGGAATCCAAAGAGATTGACGCATCGGTGGACACGGGTTTTCTGACATTGCCGGTTTTGACGCCGTTTCCGCTGCTGAGAGCGAAGAAACTTGGATGCGCGTGGATAAACCCGAACAAGGCGCAGATAAATCCCATGTTCGTGTCGAGGGCGCACAGGCTCGGATTGAAGGTCATTCCGTGGACGGTCAACGACGCGGACATGATGCGCAGGTTCATCGACATAGGGGTTGACGGTTTTATCACCAACTATCCTGACGTGTTGTCGAAGATAAAAGCCGAGCGCGGAGTCGAATGACGGCTGAGCAGCCTCGCTCTTATTCCGGCGTCGCCGATGGTGTATAATTCGGAAGTGTCCGGGCGGAAGGCGAGAAACCCCGGAAATATGTTGATTGGAGCAAAGCGACTTTGTTGATGGACCCGATGAAAATATTCGTAAGATCCGAACGGCTAATAAACAGGCTTGAAAAAGCTGTGGTCAAACTTGATTCGGCGATAGATGGGACTTCGGATGTGGTTGTGATAGCGGGCAATTCGCTGAAGGCCCTCGAATCCACGATAGACCGCACGGAAGAGACTTTCAACAGGATGGACGTCACTCTGGACATGGTGAACTCCACCATAGACAGGATGGATTCGCTGATGGACACGGTCGGCGAGACATTCGAGAGGGTGAATTCGGTTTCGGTGCGGATGGAAAGAATTATGTCCGAACTGGAAGACCGGATGAAACAGGTGGAGAAGGCGATAGACCTCACCGCGAGAGCGACGTCCGCGCTGGAAAGGCTGCCGCTGACGAAACGGTTTTTTGACCAGCACAACAACGGCGAATAATTCAGAATGATATTCGATCCGGCAAGATTCAGGAGGAAAGCCGCGATAGCGGCGAAGTGGGCCGCGCTTGTCGCGATGGCTGCGGTTCCCCGGCTTGCTATGATGGCGACCGTCGAGCGAAGGCTCGACGCCGACGAGTCTATCGTCGGGCTTATGGCGAAGCATATCGCGGCGGGCGAGGGCGTCCCTTATTTTTTCTACGGGCAGCATTACGGCGGCGGGCATGTCATCGAGGCTCTTTTCGCAGCGCCTTTATTCAAACTATTCGGTCCGTCTGAATGGGCAATTCATCTTTCTCCGGTTGTGTTCTCGGTCGCCATCGTTTTACTGGTTTACGCATATATGCAAAGAGTGTACGGCGGCAAAGCTGGACTTCTCGCCGCTGCGCTGAC
>JAKQBV010000227.1 GCA_029573925.1 bacterium | reverse complement strand
ACCCTTGATCGGAGCGAAATTCGTGCAGGGCATCAAACAACTTGGGTACGCGGTTGAAGCGATTCTCGGCCACATGGAGCACTACAACGGACAGGGATATCCGCGCGGGCTAAAAGGCGAAGACATTCCTCTGTTCGGAAGGATAATCGGCCTTTGCAACGCTTTCGACGCGATGTGTTCCGAACGACCCTACCGTCAGCCGATGGAGATGAACGCGGCGAGAGGGAAAATTTCCACTATGGCGGGAAGCCAGTTCGACCCCAACGTGGTGAAAGCTTTCATCGCTGTTTATGACAAAGGCCTCATCAAACGATAATTCCGTCTCCCCCTGCCCTCTCTTTCATTTAATTATTAGTCATTCATATTTTTTTGACTTCAAGCTTTAGCAAGCTGTCCGCGACTAATAACTTAAATTGACAAAAACGGCTATCTTTTGAGTATAAAATATTTGAAAATAATATGCATTTCTGATATGTTTTTTAAGCGCAAGTGAATATTAAGGAGGATATTATGGCCGACGCTAGAAATTTTAGAAAATATCTCGAAGAGCTTTCTGGGAATAATTATCTAAAAAAGAAAGTAAAAGCGCTCGAGAAAAAGAACGATTCGCTCGAAAAAGAAATGAAGGAATTGAAGGACCTTCTTAAACAAATCAAAACGAATATTCCCAAGGCGCTTCCCAAGCAAAAAGGAAGAAAACCGCGTCCGATGATAAGAATCATCGAGGACGAACTGGCGAAACAAAAAGACGGAAAGATGAAAGTCACAGACATAGTAAAGATGTTGAAGAGAAAGAATATAAAGTCAAAGACGCAGAATCTGTATTCGTCCGTGGCCGCATCGCTTGCGAACAGCCCGAAGTTTGAGAAAATCGGAAAGGGTGAATATCGTCTAAAATCAAAAGCTTCGGCTGCTCCCGCCAAGAAAAAAGTTGTTAAGAAAGCGACGAAAGGCAAATCCAAGTCATAATCAAAAAGACCGGCCCTATCTTGGCGGCTCCGTAGTGTGTTGAGTTTTCACAAGCCTTCCCCTGAAAAGGAAGGCTTGTTTATATTACAAAGCTCTTCGATGAGCTAGACTCTGTCGGACAGTCAACGCGGCAAAGACATGAAGACGCATATTTCAAAAATATCTATAATAATAGCGACAGCATTAATTATCGCGTCCATTCCGGCGAAAACAGAGGCCTTGATATGCAACGGGTCGAGCGCTTTGTGCGACAGGCGCTATGATGAGGCAGTATTCGCAGGCGCTCACAATGCTATGTCCAGCGCGGACGCAGGATGGATTCTTCCCAATCATTATGTGGGAATAGAAAAACAGCTTGAGTTTGGCGTAAGAGCTTTGAATCTGGACATATACGTATACGCAGGAGAAGTATATATGTGTCATTCCGACTGCGCGTTCGGAAGAAGGCCTTTAAAAGACGCGCTGTCGGCGGTTAAAAGATTCATGGAGAATAATAAGGGGGAAATAATTACAATAAACTTTCAGGACGAGAAGCGTGGCGAAATGGATGTGGCATCCGTGTTCGAGGAGGCAGGACTGTCTAAATACGCGAGCGAACATAAAAGAGGAGAGAGCTGGCCGACGCTTCGCGAAATGATAGACTCCGGCAAGCGTCTCGTCGTCTTCGGCAATAGCGGATACTCTCGC
>JAKQBV010000223.1 GCA_029573925.1 bacterium | reverse complement strand
CGCTCCGCATAGCTTGTGAAAACTGTCTAATATACTCTGCTTTTCAGTCCGTCCGCGCTTTTTATAATAAAGGAATTTTTCTTTATATTAATATAACCCATCATCTCCAATGTTTTTAGCGTTCGCGTGAGCGTCTCTCTTGTGGTCCCAACGAGACTCGCCAATTCTGTCCTTTTGTGTGTCACCTTGATCTCTATACCCTCCGCCGAACTAATCCCGTCTTCTCTGGCCATGTCGAGAAGAATTCTGGCCAACCTTCCGCAAACATCCAGAAAAACCAAGCTCTCCATGCTCTCGTTGGCATTCCTTAAACGTCTCCCTAATACTCTCAACACTTTGATCGCTATGTCAGGATGACTAGTAAACTGCCGAATGAAGTCTTCTCTTCCTAACGTCACCACTTCCGTCGGCTCAATGGCTACGACAGTCGCCGATCTCGGTTCACCGTCAATTAAAGACAGTTCCCCGAAGAATTCCTTAGGTTGAAGAATTCCGACAATGAATTCCTTGCCCTCATCGTCCGCCAGCACTACTTTCACCCTGCCGGACACAATTGAGAAAAACGAATCGCCTTCGTCCTGTTTATGAATGATAATTTCATCTTTATCGTATTTTTTATATGTGGAAGCTTTGCTCAGAGCTTCCAGTTCGTTGCCTGTTAAATCGGAGAAAAGAGGGACTTTCTCAAAAACTTCCTTGGTAGTCATATCAACAAATCCTCCAATGACCGCGCGGCATTCGCGCATAACAAACTGTAATTTTCATAATGGAATAGGTATTAAGTAAAATCGAATCACACATTACCAATATTATACACAATTTTAATCGAATTGGAATAAGTGATTTTAGAAAGCTGCCGGCAACCGCGACTTGCGTCAATGAACGCCACTAGATTAAAATAAACAGGGCAAATAATGAAATATTACCGCTCTTCTGTTAAAATTATGTCCACTAATTCTGCGGTCAGCAGTAAGCTGCGGCTGTAGGCGTTAATTCTTAGCCTTGCCGAGGAACCGGTGTTGCCGCAGATTGCCGAAGCGGAGAAAGCGCTGTGGCGCGAAGCCTTCTGGATATAGACAGCATTATAAACGAGTCAACGGAACTCGCCGCCTTGGGTCGGCACAATGATGCCGCTTTAGGTTTTCGCCAAGCTCTCTCAGGACTTGAGGACAGATTCCGCGGGACAGCAGGCCAGTTGCCTGTGGATATAATAGAGCGGCGTTTCAGGCTTTTGTTGCGCCTAGCGCGCGCGCATATCGACGGAGACTCGCCTCTCAAAGCAATACCTTGCGCCACCGAAGCTATGGCCATCGCGCGCGGTCCGTTCTCAGACTATCCTGAATTTTTTCTAAGAGCGGCGTTCGAACTTGGATCAAGCTATCTTGCTTCGGGAGACACTGCTGCTGCGAAGTCAATAATCACCGAAGCGGCAAAAATTTCAAGATCTACATCGGCCGACTCATCGGCCCTTCCACAGATGTTGTCGGCGCTGGCGGTAGGAAAACTTTTTGCCGCCGAGGGAAAAACCGCCCCCGCTATCGCAGCTTTCGAGCACGGAGTAAAAACTGCCTCTGAACCTACCGACGTTGAAACCGCGTTGGCAAAATCCGATCTGTTATCCTCTCTCGGAGACGCGGTTTCCAGACTCTCAATGACTGATAAGGCTGTTCAGTCATACATAAACGCTGTCTCGACCCTCAGAAATTCCGGAATCGAAGCGATAAATAACAACAAGTCCCTTGACGCGGCTGTTCTGTTGGCTTCGGCCAGAAAGATTTTCCCGAAACTGCCCAACACTGCCGAATGTGTCGCCTCGCGGATTGATTCAGATATAGCCCTTGCATCGATACTGGATATGCGCGGCAGGTGGGAAGAGGCGGACAAGCTGTGCCGCGAGGCTGCGGAGCTGCTTCAACGCACCGGAGTGTCCCATCCTCGCGGAGCAGCTCTAGCGCGCATCGGAATGGGCGCTTTCCTGACCCACATGAAAAAGTATTCCGAAGCCGAAGTGGAGCTTTCCCGCGCTGTTGAAATCGCGGAAAAAAACAACGATATTTTCGCCCTTTGCGTCGCGCAATACAATCTCGGACTTGCCCTGTCAAAGCGTGGATCGGATGAAAAAGGAATAAAACTGTTCGAGGAAGCTTTGGACATGTTGTCCACTTCCCTGCCCGACGACGCGGACGCAAAGAGACTGATGGCTTTGATAAGGAATCAGTTAGGTTTTATCAGCGCGCGCGCGCGGCGATTCGACGCCGCCGTCGAACATTTCCAACAGAGCATCGAGTTGCTGAGGAACAGACCGGCGGACACCGCCAATGGCGAGACGTATCGCCTTTTGGGCGAAATCTATTCCGAACGCGGCCAGAACATGCAGAGCGAGCGAGCCTTGAAAAAAGCTCTAAAAACCTTCGAGGACGCGGGCGCCGTTTATGAGACCGCCCGCACATTCAGAAGCATCGGAGTCAACTTCCTTTCAACCGGCGAATTGGACAAAGCAATTTACTTTCTTGATGAAAGCATCAGACTGCTCGAAAAGCTTGGAATCGAAGCGGAGCTTCCCATGGCGTACAGCACGAAAGCTAAAGCGTGCGTGATGATGGAAGAGTACGCGCAAGCGGAGTCTCTTTTCACCAAGGACTTCAACATTGCCAAAAAATCGGAAAACAAGCATTCGCTGGCGTTTTCGTACTTTCATCTGGCAAGGATAAGACGGCTGTTGGGAAGGTCTCACACCGCCGAAGATTTCCTAAAACGCAGCTTGGACCTTTTCAATGAGGTGAACAAC
>JAKQBV010000216.1 GCA_029573925.1 bacterium | reverse complement strand
AAAACAAACCGGCCACTGCGGAATGGAACTACAAGCCGCCCATGACCACCGGCGCTGTGGAGTTCGATACGATTTGCGATGAGTGCGAGTTCTTCGACGATGAAAACAACTGGTGCGATGCGAACAACCGGGAAACGCGGTTCGATTCCCGCGCCTGCACTTCGTTTGAAAGAAAACGCGCGAAGGAAGGATGCGGATACAATCAGTAGCGGTTGATAAAACTCTCCGCGACCGGATTCTGGAGGCGACGCTCGTGTCCCTGTATGAGCGCGATCTCTATTCCGAGCAGACGGTTGCCCGCGTCCTGGACTCGCTTCAGCGCGCCGAAAAGGAAGTCAAGGCGAGTCTTCTTTATTATGCCAATCTTGGCTCATTGCCTGAGGGGAAAGCGATCAATCAGGCGTCGCTCCGGAAACTCCAGCAACAGATCAGAGAACACATCCGAACCGTCCGCGACGAGCATTCGCTTATTATGAAAACCGCAGTCAAAGAAAGTTACAAGGCCGGTATTAACAGCGGTATCGGCGATCTCGTCCGGGCCCGAATGCCGTTTTACCGCGACCTGACGCCGGAAGGCATAAAGCAAACCGGAAGCAACGTCTTCACCTTGATTGATAAAAACGCTCTCGACTTCATGGCGAACTACAACGTGCAGCTCGCCGGAGACGTTTCCCGCGAATTGACTGACGGGATCAACAAGGCGATTCAGACGGGAATCGTCTCCGGTAAAAGCGTTCCGGAGATCGCGAAAGATATCGGGCGTGTGGTCCGCGATCCGGAGGAGTACCGCAAAGCCGGAAAGACCGTGTTTAAGACCGCGCAGCAGCGGATGGAACTGATCGCCCGCACAGAAACACTCCGGGCGCATAATCAGGGAACGCTGAAATTCTATGGGACCGTTGGGGTTCAGAAGGCGGAATGGCTCGCAACAGGCGATGAACGCATGTGTCCTGTTTGCGGAGAACTGGATGGGAAAGTATTCCCTGTGGACAAATTCCCGAATATTCCCCGACACCCCGGGTGTCGCTGTACGTCAGTGGTTGCATATCCCCTTGATATCTGCGGCGCGAAAAATCTCGGCGCTACCGCCGCGCCCGCGGAAGGCGCCTGCATCCTGCCGCCTCAGGCAATCGAGGAAATGGCGAAAGAACAACAGTCCCAGGCAATCAAGATCGGACAGTGCATCTCAAAGGGTGAATGGGAAAAACTCACAATCAAACAACTTCAGGATCAGGCCAAGTCGAATGGCATTTCCATCGCAAGGACAAAATCCGATTTTCTTGGCATTCTCAAACAGAAAACGGGTACGGATTTTTCGCATCTCTCCGGCAAAGAACTTCAGGCGCTCATAAAAGAATACAAAATCGCCGCGCTCCGCAGCAAAGATGAACTCATCGATCTGCTGAAAACCAAGGCGAAAAAAGAAGAGATACCGGACTTCGGTTCCATGCCGGTATCGAAACTCAAAGAGTTGTGCCAGGAGAAAGGCATTTCTCTCAATCTGACCAAGCAGGAGATCATCAACATTCTTGATGTGCTGGACCCCGGCGTGGATCACAGCGGCATTGCCGGACAGGCGCTTATCGACGCTAAAAAGAAATTCGATCTACCGATTCTCAAAACGAAAGAATACCTCGTCAGGGCACTGGAAAAAAACTTCAAAGAGGAAATCGGAAAAAAAGTCACGAAGGAAGCCGTTGTCCAGGTTGCCGAGGAAACAATCAAAAAAGAAAAAGATCAGATCGTCTCCCTGCTGGATGCCGTGAAAGTTTCAACGGAACCGAAAGATTATCAGTCGGTTCTTTCCGCGATAAAGGATGTCGAATCTTATCTCGGTAAAGGCGGCTTCTCCGTCGACGACGCTTTTCTTAAAGAAAAAGCTTCTGAAATCGCAAAAAAGAAAGCCGAGTTCAAGGCGAAGATCGATACGATGTCCGCTAAGGACCTGAAAGACCTCGCCAAGCAGAGCAAGGTTTCGCACTGGCAATGGGGATCGAAAGACGATTTCATTGCTCTATTCTCCGAAACGGACGATGCCGCGATTACAGCGGCTAAGGACAGCATCGAAGCAAAGTGGTCAAAGTGGGCCGAGAAATACGGAAAGAAGTCCGCAGGGACACCGGCAGTAAAGCCCGTTCCGAAGCCTGAACCGAAACCGGCCCCAGCGCCCGCTGCCGTTCTTGAAAAACCGCACGCTGACGTTGCAACCGGATTTGCGAAAGTAGATTCCGACTGGGACGTTCTCGACAAGGGAAAAGCCTTCAAGTATTCGAAGGACGCAAAAGCACTCGGCGGCGCGCATGAGAAATATATTTACATTGACGAGCACGGCGACGAGTGGCTTTTTAAACCCACAGACAAATTCATCGCCCATGGCGAAGAGATGGGATACCGGATCGCCCGACTCATGAATCCCGATGCCGTTGAGGTGCGTTATGTCGAGCTGAACGGTCGTTCCGGCTCCATCCAGCGGTTGGTGAAAAACGTTAAATCTGAAGCGTCGTTCCGAGATATCCCCATTGGGAAGTTGTCTCCAACCGAGATCGAGGCCATCCAGCGCGAACACATACTCGATTGGCTTATATCCAACCACGACGCGCACGCGAAGCAGTTTGTCCGGGCTGCGGACGGACGTGTTTTCGGAATCGACAAGGGACAGACGTTCAAGTTTCTTGGCAAGGATAAACTCTCCATCTCCTACCATCCGAACTCGATGGAGGCGGAGCCGATTTACAACACACTGTTCCGGGCATATCAGAAC
>JAKQBV010000379.1 GCA_029573925.1 bacterium | reverse complement strand
CCTCTTGATGATCTTGCAGTTCTTGCAAATCTTTTTTATCGACGCTCGCACTTTCATATCGACTTCTCCATCCCTCGACGTCCGGTTCAGGAATTGACTTCAGGCGCTGGCCCGCTTCTGCCGCCGCCTCTTCCCGCAGTCGGATATCTCCATGTTATTCTTCCCCGGTTCAGGTCGTACTGGCTTAATTCAAGTTTGACCTTGTCTCCGGGCACTATCCTTATGAACCGCATTCGTATCTTGCCCGATATGTGGGCGAGCACCTTGTGTCCGTTTTCAAGCTCTACGCGGAACATGGCGTTCGGCAGCGATTCAACTATTTTTCCGTCAACTTCTATTACGTCGTCCTTGCTCATGTCTATCCTTTAAATACAGTTTACGGCAGCGTCAGAATCCTCGGCCCGTCCGCCGTAGCGACCACCGTATGTTCGAAGTGGCACGATAGGCTCGCGTCTGCGGTCACGTACGTCCATCCGTCTTTCAACTCGCGAACGTCGTAGCCGCCCATGTTGACCATCGGCTCTATTGCGGCCGTCATTCCCTCGACTATTTTTAGTCCCGTTCCTGCGTTTCCATAGTTTGGAATCTGCAGTCCTCGCTCGTGCATGACCGTGCCGATTCCGTGCCCTACCAACGCCCTCACCACCGAGAATCCCCGGGACTCGACTTCCTTTTGAATCGCCGCCGAGACATCGCCCACTCTATTGCCGGGTCGCCACTTCTCGACGCCTTTGTGCAGCGATCGAAGGGTCGTTTTCATCAGGTCGTCCACTTGGGCCGGCGGTTCGCCTCCCACGTAGTGGGTTACCGCCATGTCCGAGTAGTAGCCTTCGAGGATCGCCCCGCAGTCAACTCCCACAAGGTCTCCCTCGACGAATCTTCTCGGCCCCGGTATTCCGTGAACCACCTGTTCGTTGAACGACACACAGAGCGTGGCCGGATATCCTCTGTAGCCCTTGAACGCCGGTTTTCCGCCGCCGTCCCGGATGAACTCTTCAGCCGCTCTGTCCAGTTCCGCCGACGAAACGCCCGGTTTCATCATCCCTGCGATAAACTCGTGCGTCGCCGCCAGCAGCCTGCCCGAGCGGCGCATCAGCTCGATCTCTTCAGAGGTTTTTTTCCGGTATCCGTCGGTCACCTTTCACGTCCTAGTCGAGATATTCGAATATCTTGCGGCTCGTCTCTTGAGGTGAGCCGGTGAGTCCTACCTCCTTGAGAAGGTTCTTCTTCCCATAGTAATCGATGACAGGCTGAGTTTGGCTGTGATAAGTGTCGAGCCTCTGCCTGATGACTGTCTCGTTGTCGTCCGCTCTCTGGATGAGCGCCGCGCCTTCGTTGTCGCATACGCCTTCCTTTTTCGGGGGCTTGCCGGTCACATGGTATATCGCGTTGCAGGCCGGGCACATTCTGCGCCCGCAGAGCCTTGTGACGACTTCCTCGTCCGGCACGTTCAGGAACACCACGGCGTCAATCTTTCTGCCGTTGCCTTCAAGGGCTTTGTCAAGCGCGGCCGCCTGTTCCAGAGTTCTCGGAAATCCGTCGAACAGAGTCCCTCTGTCCGCGGCGATCGTGGCCACCTTGTCGCTGATTATCTTTATCACGACCTCGTCCGGAACAAGTTTCCCGCCTTCCATGTACTGTTTTGCGAGAAGCCCTGTTTCGGTGCCGTTTTTCACGGCTTCCCGAAGCATGTCGCCCGTCGAGAGATGTTCAAGGTTGTATTTGTCCCTGAGCGCCTCGCTCTGAGTGCCTTTTCCCGCGCCCGGAGGCCCGAAGATTACCAGATTCAACGCCATTTCAGCACCTTCTCCCCGCGGCACGCTTTGGCGCGCCGCTCCGTAGCCTCACCCTTAGAATCCTTCGTAATGTCTCATCAGCAGCTGCGCTTCTATCTGATTTACTGTGTCCAGCGCCACGCCCACCACAATTAGTATTGATGTGCCTCCCAGTCCGAAACTGGAAAGTTTTGTTATATACACGACTATCGACGGAAGAACCGCGATTAGCCCGAGAAACATCGCGCCCATGAACGTTATGCGCACCATGATTCTCTCTAGATATCTTCTCGTCGGGTCTCCCGGTCTGTATCCGAGTATGAACCCGCCGCGTTTTTTCATCTGCTCGGCCACTTCCTTCGGGTCGAACACGACCGCCGTGTAGAAGAAAGTGAACAGGAACACAAGCACAAAATACAGAACATTGTACAATATCGACTGATCGTTTGTAAAATTGGCGAACGCCTTCTTCACCGCGTCATAGGGAACATACGTGGCTATCGTCGCGGGAAACATAAGCATCGATATCGCGAAGATGATGGGGATAACGCCGGCGGTGTTCACCTTTAACGGCAGGTACGTGGTTTGACCGCTGTAGTATTTCCGTCCGACTATTCTCTTCGGGTACTGCACCGGGATTTTTCTCTGTCCGAGATGCACGAAGATTATGAACGCGATTGTGGCCACGGATATCAGGAACAGCGCCACTAATCCGGCCTTATTGTCGTTCCATGTGGCCAGTTTGAAGGTCTGGTACGCCTGAGTGGGAAGCGAGCCAATTATGCCGAAGAAGATTATCAGCGACACTCCGTTGCCGACGCCCTTCTTGGTGATTTCCTCGCCCAGCCACATCAGGAAAAGCGTGCCGCCCACTAGCGAACAGATGACCAGAACTCTGAAAGGCCACGTGTCGTGCTGTAGGATCCCGCCGCTGCCATGGAGCATGGTGTACATGCCGATGGCTTGGAAAAAGGCCAGCCCGACTGTCAGATATCTCGTCCACTGCTGGATTACTTTGCGTCCGGTTTCGCCTTCCTTCTGAAGCTCTTTTATCTTCGGCAGCACGACTGCCAGAAGCTGCATGATGATTGACGCGTTGATATAGGGGTTCACTCCGAGGGCGAACAGCGAGAACCTTCTGAGCGAGCCGCCGACGAACAGGTCCATCATCCCGAACAGCGTTCCCTGCCCTATCAAATTGTCGAGCGCGTCGCTGTTTATGCCGGGAACCGGTATATGCGCGCCTGCGGCGTATAACGCCATGGCGTAAAGAACGAACAACATCTTGCGGCGTATGTCCGGAACTTTGAATGCGTTGGCGAGTATTGTAAACATATCAGATTTTTATGAGTTCCGAGCCGGACTCCCCGATTTTTTTCTCCGCGGTCTGCGACCACGCGTGCGCGTGAACTTTCAACTTCTTCTTCAGTTCTCCGCGCCCTAGTATCTTTATCGTCTTTTCAGTTTTCCTGACTATTCCGGCCTCGACCAGCTTGTCGAGCGTAACTTCGGTTCCATCTTCAAAAATGTTGAGGGATTCGACGTTCACCGGCGCGTATTCCACTCTGCCTATGGAAGTGAATCCTCCAAGTTTGGGAACGCGTCTGAACATGGAGATGCCGCCGCCCTGAAAGTAAAACGGGAGTCCTCCGCCGGCCCTTGCTTTCTGGCCTTTTGAACCTTTGCCGGAAGTTTTTACATATCCGGAACCATGCCCGCGCCCTATTCTTTTCTTGGGCGCGGCGGTTTTCTGTTTCGGCAATTCGTGCAGTTTCATAATCAGCCTTCCCTGTTTTCAACGGTCTCAGCCGGGATTTCCGCCGCAGGGGCGGGCGCGGCGGGCCGCTCTTCCGTTTTCGCCGGCGCTTGAGCCGCCGGAGCCTTTTGTTCTTCGTCCTGCTGCTTGGCGGAATCTTTGTCATCCGCCTGCGAACGCAACCGTTTGAACTGATCTTCTGTCTTGACGCTTTTCAGCCCCACTATGGTGGCCCGCGCGGTGTTGATATGGTTCTTGGAGCCGAGGTTCTTCGTGAGGATGTCTTTTATTCCGGAGGCCTCGACGATAGCGCGCACCGCTCCGCCGGCGATGATTCCCGTGCCGGGAGAGGCGGGTTTAAGCATGACTTTCGCCGCGCCCCATTCCGCTGTGAGCTGGTAAGGTATCGTCGTGCCCTTCATCGGCACTTTGAACATGTTTTTCTTGCCGTCTTCCACGCCTTTTCGTATCGCTTCCGCGACTTCGTTGGCTTTGCCGAATCCGAGTCCGACATTGCCCTCTCCGTCTCCGACGACCACGAGCGCGCTGAAGCTGAACCGGCGTCCGCCTTTGACCACCTTGGCCACGCGGTTGATGTTTATCACCTTTTCGATGAATTTGCTTTCCGGTTCAGCGCTTGCCTGTCTGTATTTTCCCATTTGTCAGCTCCCAGCTAATCCTCTTCTAATGTCGGGCGATTAGAATTGCAGCCCCGCCTCGCGCGCGGCGTCAGCCAGCGCTCCGAGTCTCTTGCCGTACTTATAGCCCGACTTGTCGAACACCACCGTGGTCACGCCTTTTTCCATTGCGGCCTGCGCCACGCTCTTGCCAACCAGTTTGGCCATTTCCGTCATGTTTTTGCCCTTCGCCTCTTCCTTGATGGAGGGCGATTGGGTGGACGCCGCCGCCAGCGTGCTGCCAGCCGCGTCGTCTATCACCTGCGCGTACACCTGCTTGTTGCTGATGAACACGCACAAGCGGGGCCGTTCGGCTGTCCCGCCGATTTTCTTGCGGATTCTATCCGCCCTTAAAATCCTTGCTTCCTGTCTTGTCCTGTTATGCGCCACTCTTGCCCGGTTTCAGCTTGATCTTCTCGTTCTTATATCTTATTCCCTTGCCTTTGTAAGCGTCCGGTGGCCTGAATTTTCTTATGTCAGCTGAAACCTGTCCTACCCTTCCTTTGTCTATTCCGGACACTACTATCGTCGTCGGGTTCTCTGTTTTCAATGTTATGCCTTCGGGGGCCTCGAACTCTACGGGATGCGAATAGCCGACGAAAAGCGCGAGTTTGTCTTTCTTCATTTCGGCTTTGTAACCTACGCCCTGAATCTCAAGCGTCTTGCTGAAGCCCTCGGTCACGCCTTTTGCCATGTTCGCTATCAGCGCGCGGGAAAGACCGTGCAACGCGCGCGTTTTCTTGTCTTCCTTGGCGCGGACGACGCGCAGTTCGGAGCCGTCCTGTTCGACGGTGATCCCCGGAGGCAACTGCCAACTCATTTCTCCGAGTCCGCCTTTCATTTTCACGCTTCCGTCTTTTATGTCAACAGTCGCGCCCTTCGGCAGATCAATTTTCAGTTTTCCTATTCTTGACATCTCGCTTCACTTCCCGGTTTTTGATTGCGGACGGCGGCGGCAGCGCCCCTCCGTCACCACATAGTGCATATCAGTTCGCCGCCGACGCCTTTCTTGCGCGCCTCCTGCGATGTCATCAGCCCGCCCGACGTGGAGATTATCGCCATCCCCATTCCGCCGGCCACGAGAGGTATGCTCCTCTTGTCGATATACGTTCTTCGGCTGGGCTTGCTGACTCTTGCAAGCTTTTCTATCGCCGGCTCGCCGTCAGGCCCGTACTTGAGGAACACCTTGATCACGTTGTGCGATTTGCGCTTCCGCACGGCGTAATTCTTGATGAAGCCCTCGGCTTTCATTATCTTCAGCATCTCCAGCTTCATCTTCGAGGCCGGCAGTTCCACAGACTCGAAGTTCTGGCGCTGAGCGTTCCTTATCCTTGTCAGCATATCCGCTATAGGATCTGTCATACCCATGTCTTTGGCCCTCTACTCCTGATTGTTTACCAGCTCGCCTTTACGACGCCCGGTATCTGCCCTTCGTTGGCAAGCGTGCGGAAGCATATTCTACATATTCCGAATTTTCTCAGATAGCCGCGCGGCCTTCCGCATATCTTGCATCTGTTCTTAGCGCGCGTCGAAAACTTCGGCTGTTTCTGCGATTTCAGGTAGTGCGCTTTCGTCGACACTGTTGCACCTCTTCCTTATATTCTTCCGCGCCGTCACTTCTGCTGCGCGAACGGGAATCCGAACGCCTTCAGCAGCGCCAGCCCCTCTTGGTCCGTCTTTGCCGTGGTCGCGATAGTTATGTTCATCCCGCGAACCTTGTCGATCTTGTCATATTCTATCTCCGGGAACATCAACTGCTCTCGGATGCCCATCGAATAGTTGCCGCGCCCGTCGAAGGATTTCGACGAATACCCGCGAAAGTCTCTGACTCGCGGTATCGCTAGATTGATCATCCTGTCGAGGAAGTCGTACATCTTCGCTCCGCGCAACGTCACTTTCGTGCCGATGCTCCATCCTTCCCTGATCTTGAAGTTGGAGATGGACTTCCTCGCGCGGGTGATCACCGGTTTCTGGCCGGTTATCGTCGTCAGATCCGCCACCGCGTTCTCCAGCGACTTCGGCTCTTCTCTCGCTTCGCCCACGCCCATGTTGAGCACTATCTTCACCAGACGCGGCGTCTGCATGACCGTCGTGTAGCCGAACTCCTGCATCAGTTTCGGGACGATCTCGTTTTTGTAAAGCTCAGCGTATCTAGTTGTCTCAGCCATCGATCAATTCACCGCATTTCCCGCATTTTCTGCTTGATTTTCCTTCGGCGTCCTTGCTGCGTTTGACCTTGGTCGGCTTCTCGCACCTCGGGCACACCAGCTTTAGGTTCGACGCCTGTATAGGAGCGGGCATCTCTATGATCCCGCCCTGTGGGTTCTTTTTCGGGTCGGGCTTGACGGCCTTGCGCGCCATGTTCACCTGATGCACCACGACTTTGCCGGATGTCGGCGACACGCTCAAGGCTTCGCCCTGTTTGCCTTTGTCTCTGCCGGAGATCACCTTTACGGTGTCTCCCTTCCTGATATTCATTTTCATCGCTCTTGCGCGTTCCATTTCGTTTCTCCGCCGTTTATTTGCCTCAAAGCACTTCGGGGGCCAGAGACACTATCTTTAGGAAGTTCCTGTCTCTCAGTTCCCGTCCAACCGGTCCGAACACGCGCGTGCCCACCGGGTTGTTGTCCTTGTCGATTATCACAGCCGCGTTGTCGTCGAACCTGATGACCGAGCCGTCCGGGCGCGCCACAGGTTGCTTCGTCCTGACTATTACGGCCTTGATGACCTTTCCTTTTTTTGCTCCCGCTCCGGCGGACGGTATCGACTGCTTGACTGCCGCCGTGATTATGTCTCCGATTCCCGCGTATCTGATGACGCTCGAACCGGGTATGCCTATGCAGAGGATTTCCTTGGCTCCCGAATTGTCCGCCACTTTCAGCCGCGATTCCTTCTGTATCATTTCAGTTCACGCTCCCGTAGTCGCATGGGGGGGGGGCCGTCGGCCCGCTCCCGCTCTCGTATTCTACTCTTCGTCTGACGCCTGCTCGACTTCCGCAACCGTCTCTTCGCCCGCCGTCTCAGCCGGTTTCTGCTTCTTCATCACCATCTCGTCGGGGTCTTCCACCTCGAGCGTGGACACGAAGCGCTTCTTTAATATCTCTACCACGCGCCATCTTTTGTCCCTGCTGAGCGGGCGCGTCTCGTCGCACTTGACTATGTCCCCGAGCGAACACTCGTTCGCCCCGTCGTGAGCCTTGTAGTTCTTGCGCGTGCGCATGAACTTCTTGTACTTCGGATGCTGTTTCAGGCTTTCGACCTGCACGACAACAGTCTTATCCATCTTGTCGCTGATGACTTTTCCGACTATCGACTGTCTGCTAGATTCCCTCATTTCGCCGCTTCCTTCCGATCGCGTTCGTTCAGGATGGTCAACGCTCTCGCTATGATTCTCTTGACATCCCTTATCCTTTTGGGATTTTGGTTCTGGTGAGACGCCGTCTGCCACCTCAGGTTAAAAAGCTCTTGTTTAAAACCGTCGAGCTTGTCCTTCAGTTCGCCGTCGCTCAATTCTCTCATTTCCCGCGTCTTCATATCCGACTCCCGTTATCTTTTGACGATTCTGCACTTAATCGGCAACTTGTAGGCGGCCAGCGTCAGAGCTTCTTTAGAAAGATCTTCGGGCGCGCCCGCCAGTTCGAGTATCATCGTTCCCGGCTTAACCACCGCCACCCAAAACTCCGGGCTGCCTTTGCCTTTTCCCATTCTGGTTTCGGCGGGTTTCTTAGTGGCGCTCTTGTGCGGGAATATCCGTATCCAAACTTTCCCGCCTCGCTTGATGCACCTTGTGACGGCCACGCGCGACGCCTCTATCTGTCTGGCGGTTATCCACGCAGGCTCCATCGCCTGCAGTCCGTACTCGCCGAACGCCACTGTGGAGCCTTTGACCGGAGTGCCTTTCATCCGGCCCCGGTGCATTTTCCGGTATTTTACTTTTTTAGGTTGTAACATCGCCTTAAGCCTCTCCGGTCAGTCCTGACCATGCAGCAGGAGCTCGTTTTTGAATTTCCTCGGGTCTTTGTCTCCCTTGTATATCCACACTTTGATGCCGATTTTTCCATAGGTGGTGAACGCCTCGGTGTGCGCGTAGTCGATCTCCGCGCGAAGCGTGTGGAGCGGGACTCTGCCGCGCCTGCTCCATTCGGTTCTGGCTATTTCCGCGCCGCCCAGCCGCCCGGCGCACATGATTTTCACTCCCTGCGCTCCCGCGCGCAACGCTTTTTCCATCGACTGCTTGATGGCGCGCCGCACCGCGAACCTGCGCTCTATCATCATCGCCACGCCTTCGCCCAGCAACCATGCGTCTAGGTCCGGCTGCTCTATCGTCTTTATCTTTATGTCAACCGCTTTTCCGGTCTTGTTTCTCAGTTCCTTGGTGAGAGCTTCGATAGTCTCGCCGTTCTTGCCGATGACTATTCCGGGCTTTGCCGCGCTGATCCTGACCAGCACGTTCTTGGCTTTCCGCTCGATCTCGACTTTGGAGATTCCGCTGAACCTGAGGTTGTCCCTTTGGAGCCTCTTGAGCGCCTTGCCCGTCAACGGCCTTCCGTCGCCCTTGTAATTCCATTTTTTTACGATGTCCCGGATCATGAAATCCTCGTGCAGCACGTCCGCGTAATCCTTGTCCGCGAACCATCTGCTGTCCCAAGTTTCTACGATCCCGAGCCTAAGCCCTTTAGGGTTAACTTTCTGTCCCAATGCCCGCCTCCTTACGACTTCCTCGGTTTGTCCGAGAGCACGATTATTATGTGGCTGGTGCGTTTCCGTATCCTCGTGGCCATGCCGCGCATCGCAGGCCTAAACCGCCTGAATGTCGGCCCCTGATTCGCCACCGCCTCGTACACGTACAACTGATCGCGAGTCATGTCATGGTTCTCTTCGGCGTTGGCTCCGGCCGACGCCAGAACCTTCTGCACCGTCTTGGCCGTCGGAGAGGTCATGAATTCCAGCGTTGAGTACGCCTGCTGGAATTTCATTCCTTTTATGGCCGCCGCGTATCTTCCCGCTTTTCGGGCCGACACCCTCGCGTGTTTTACTTCCGCTCTGGCAAATTGTTGTTCCATCGTTCAGCGCCTGTCCTTGCTTTTTTGGCGCGCGCGGCCTTGTCCGCCGCCCGCGCGTTCCTTGGTCATCTCGTTCCGGTTTTTTTCTCCGAGCCGCCGTGCCCGCGGAACAGCCGCGTCGGCGCGAACTCGCCCAGTTTGTGGCCCACCATGTTTTCCGTTATGTACACCGGGATGTGCTTCTTCCCGTTGTGAACCGCCAGCGTCAGTCCCACCATTTCGGGAACCACCATCGACGCTCTGGACCACGTGCGGATTATTCCTCCGCCCTTAGCCTTCTGCGCCGCTTTCACTTTCTTAAGCAGCTTCTCTTCCACAAACGGCCCTTTTTTCAACGATCTCGGCACTTGAAACCTCCCGCGGCAAATCCCCGCGCTTATTTCCTTTTCTTCTTGTTGCGATGCGTTACTATCATTTTATTGCTCTTTCTCTTCGACCTCGTCTTGCCGCCCTTTGCGGGAACGCCCCACGGAGAACAAGGCGGCCTGCCGGCGCATTTGCTCTTGCCTTCACCGCCGCCATGCGGGTGGTCGCACGGGTTCATTACCGTTCCGCGAACGGTTGGCCTGCGCCCTTTCCATCTGTTCCTTCCGGCCTTGCCGGCGGACGCCAAGTTATGCTCTTCGTTGCCGACCTGACCGATGGT
>JAKQBV010000194.1 GCA_029573925.1 bacterium | reverse complement strand
AGAACTCGTCGATCGCGAGGCGGGTGTTCTCCTGGTCGAGATTGGCCCTGGGGGACTCCATTGAATAGGAAAGCGCCTTTTTATACTGGGCCTCGGCAACGAATTCGCTGGACGGGTAATCGGTGTACACGCGCTCGTATTCATAGGCGGCGGTGAGATAATCCTCGTTCTTGAAGCGCGCCTCGGCGAGATAGAAAAGGGCGCTGTCGACCACTGCGGAACCGGAGAATGATTCAACCACGGTGTTGAACTGTTCGATGGCCATCTCGTAATTTTTCTTCTTCAGTTCCTTCATTCCGCGGTCGAAATAATACTGTGCGTCCATCACGAGTTCCTTGTCGGTATACCGTCCCTTTCCGGCAAAGCAACCCGTGAAAACAAGCGCCGTCACCACAACCGCGAGCACATACGTGATACACCGCTGAATCGGCAAACCGTCACCCCCGATATGAATAGAGAAGCCACACGAAACCGGTGGCAATAAGGCCGAGGAAAACCGGCCTGACCGCGCCGAAAAGGCGGCTCCGGTCGTTCACATAGTCCAGATCGCGACCCATCGGCGAAACCGCCCAGAGCGGGATGGCGTCATGGTACGATCCCTTTCCCTCGAACACATGCCTCGAAGCGGCGTCGGGCCGGAAGACCGCGGTGACCGCCGCCTCCGCGGAACGAACCGCCGAAGCGTTTTTTATTCCGCCGCATCGCCCGATTGTCACCGAAAGCGTGTCGGCGCGAAACGTAAAGCACGGAAACTCATCGCCCGCGCGAACGCGATACCCGTTACGGACAAGAAAGTCCTCTGCCGCGAGACGGAGCAGGGAGTCGCATGCCCGCCCACGGTCCTCGATCTGAAAGGAAATCTGCGATGAACCCCCGCCGGGCGCGTTCATGGCGTCGAGAGCGCTTGAAATGGCGCGTTCGGCCGCCTGTCGATGAGTGATCGGCGCATCTCCGACGAGCGAGCTTCTGTTCCCGGCGCAGGACAGCGAGACCGCAAAAAGGGCGAACAACGCGACATACGCGGGAATCGACGCCGTGCGGTCTTTCAACGTCATTGGCCAAGCGCCTTGAGCTTGGCGGCGGCGATCTTTGCCGCCTCCGAGTTCGGATAATCCCTTACCACGAGCTTCAGTTCCTCGACGGCGGCGCTGCGGTTCTCCATGACCTGATAGATCATCGCGATCTTAAGGTGTGCGTCGGCGGCCTTGTTCGAGTTCGGGAATTCGTAAACCCGGGTGAATGCCTGAAGTGATTTCTCGTAATTCCGCATCGAGAAATACGATTCCCCCACCCAATACTGGGCGTTGTCGGCGAGGGAGCTTGACGGCGCCACGGTCGTGATTTCCGTGAAGGCGCTGATGGCGGCCTCGAACTTCCGCGCCCTGTACAATGCCAGCGCATCGTTGTACGCGGCCTCCAGATTGTATCCCGCCGGCCGGAAGGCGCCCGCCGCCGGTTTCTGAACCGCCGGCTTCTGCACCGCCTGTTTTGTCACGGAACCAGGGGTTTCAAGCCGTTCCACCCGCGCGGAGAGCGACTGAACATCGCCGCTGACAGCCTCGACCGCCCTGTTTCCGGAGAAAAGCGCGCTGTCGACGCTTGTCCGGATCGTCTGGAGCTTCCCGCGGATATCCGCGAGCTCGCTTTCGGCGACACGTATCCATGCGGAATTCCTGTCTGTCTGCTCGGCGAGATTGCGGAGCGTGCCGTTCTGCCGTGAAGAGTCATCCGCGGCCTGCTGCTGCGGTGCCTTTACCGAGGAGGCGCAACCGAAACCGAGGCCGGCCGCCAAAAGGGCCGGAAAGATGAGCCGGGAACGTATCATGCATATCCTCCTGCTGGTTACGGTGCGTAAACGGGCGGAGCCGGTGTCTGCCCGCAGCCCGAAGGGTCAGTAGACGAAAAAGAGGGAAACCATATGCCAATGCCGTCGGGCGGCGCGTTCTTCCATGATAAATGTGTAGGACAAGATATCGTTGCGGGATGTTGTGCGAAATTTTTTCAGCTTTTCCCACCCCGGCAGAATACCCGCGCCAAACGATACGACGTCGCGCCCGGTCTCCTTTTCGCGGAAATACCCGGCCCTGAGAGCGAAACGGCGGGCGATGACGCGTTCCGCTCCGGAGTGTATTTCAAGCGACGTCTTCGTGTCCTCCTTGTTCAGGTTCCGCACATCCAGCGTGAGTGTCGTGGAAAGGTCGGGGTAATAGGATACACCGCCGGACACCGTTCCCGCCATGATGTGCTCCAGTTCCGCGCGCGGTTCCCCGAGCGCTTTCGGTATCTGGTGGTAGGCGAGCCCGACCTTCAGCCGAGAGGTGGTATCGACGAGCACACCGAAAATGTAGCCGCCCTGATAATCGAAT
>JAKQBV010000186.1 GCA_029573925.1 bacterium | reverse complement strand
GGAACTGAACAGGCGATATACAACACACAGGACGCGATAAATCTAACAAGGACGGCGGACTCGACGCTGAGCGCGCAATCTTCCGTTTTAGGCAGGATGCGAGATGTCGCGGTAAGGGCGTCCAATGAAGCCACCCTTACGGACGCAGACAGGACGAGGCTGAATGATGAATTCCAGTCGTTGAAGGATGAACTGACGAGGCTGGGCGAGTCGTCGAGCTTCAACACAAAACAGCTTACTTCCGAGGCTAACCCGTACGGCTCTCAAGACGTGCAGGCTACGCCCGACAATAATCCGGGGGCAAACCCGGATGTGACTATAGATGCAAGCACGGCGAACGCGCTGGGCCTAGCTGCGTCTG
Organism: bacterium; assembly: GCA_029573925.1. GTDB lineage: Bacteria > UBP15 > UBA6099 > UBA6099 > UBA6099 > UBA6099. The sequence goes on along the minus strand of JAKQBV010000186.1, from coordinate 3,706 downwards.
ATGTTTCAACGACCGGCGGGGCGCAAACCGCCATAGACGATATCGACGCCGCTCTCGAACAGGTTTCAAACAACAGGGCGAATCTCGGCGTTACGGAAAATGTGCTTCAATACAGGACCAACGATCTTTCATGGCAGAGAATCAATATGGCTGCGGCCAATTCGCGCATCGCGGACACTGATTTTGCTCAAACGATAGCCGAATACACACGCGGTCTGCTCACCTCAAAGATAGGCATTGCGGCGCTTGCAGCTTCCAACACCCAGAGCGGCGGACTGTTGAAACTGTTTACTTCCATGTGACGGATGTGTTTTTGCGACATCTCGAAGCCCCTGTCGTTCAGGGGCTTTTTTATATGTTTTTTACCGGCGGCAATATCAGTTGTATTGACCGAAAGAACAATCTATATAGACTCTAAAAGGTCGTTGTCGCATAAAACAAAAAACCTGCATTGGTTTCATTAAAGTTTTGAAATCACAACTTGGTTTGAAACATGGGAGGCATGAAGATGACAGTCTTTGAAAGAATTGAAAGTTTTGCGACTGAACTGGAGAGGGAAGCTTACGAAGTTGGGGCCGGGCTTAAGAGCGAAGCGAATTTTTCCGAAATTTTCGACCGAGCGGATTCACTAATCTCTCAAGACACGGTAAACGAATTGCGCGAAGCCGAAATCGGGCACGACGAGCGGGCGGAATGCCTGTCTTTTCTGCTTTGCATGATAATTGATAAATCATTAAAAAAAGTTACCGATGAGATAGTGACAAAGGAGTTGACGTCCGAAGTGTCGATTGAAGGCGAGTCCGTTCCTTATAGGCAGCTTCCGGTGATGATTGCAAACGAGACGGATCATAAAAAACGCGCCGAATTGGACTTGCTTAGATTGGACGTTTTGAAAACGAAGCTCAACGATTTGAGCAGATTGATAATCGAACAAACACATGACATGGCAAAGAGCTTCGGATATAAGAGCTACAGAGAATATTTTGAAAGCATCGAAGGAATGAATCTGGATCCGCTGCGCGAGGAAACAGAGGGATTCTTAGCATCGACGGAAAAGTTCTACAAGGAAGAACTTGAGCATTATTCGAAACGGTTGCTTGGATTGGAAATTTCGGAGCTTGCTCAGTACGACACGATGTATATGCGACGGGCGGACGCGTTCGACGGTCTTTTCCCTAAAGAGAAAATGCTGGCTTCAACATGGGCAACCATGAACAACATGGGCATTGAGGCTGAAAAACATCCGCATGTCATACTCGATATCGAGTCTCGGCCGTCAAAATCATTCAGGGCGTTCTGCTGTCCGGTCAGGGTTCCTTACGAAGTGTATCTAGTGATACAGCCGCAGGGCGGGGTGGAGGATTACGCAAGCTTTCTCCACGAACTTGGGCATACTTTGCATTACGCTCACACTGACGCGTCGCTCCCGGTTTCAGCTAGACTATTCGGCGATAATTCAGTGACCGAGGCTCATGCCGCGACGCTGGAACGGCTCATTCACAATCCGGAATGGCTTATGAGGCGGCTGGGCGTTGCTGAACCCGGCGAATATTTAAGGTATATGAATTTCTTTGAACTGTATATGATAAGACGATATTGCGCAAAGTTTCACTATGAATTGGAGCTTCATGGAGGCGAGAAAGACGTGGAGCAATGCGCCGCCATTTATGCGAAGACGCTCACTGATGCCACTCTTATCAGATATTTCCCGGAATGCTGGTTGCAGGATTTGGACAGCCATTTCTATTGCGCCAGATACCTTCGGTCATGGATGCTGGAGAATCAGATAACTTCTTATTTGAGCGACAACTTCGGCAACGACTGGTTTGACAAGCCTGAAGCCGGAAAAGCGTTGACGAAGATGTGGAGTCAGGGACAGAAGCATCGCGCCGAAATCATGTCCGCCTCGCTCGGATATGAAAAGCTTAGCTTTGACACGCTGATAAAGCAGTATGGCGGCCGATGATGAAGAAATAAATGTCGAGAGCCGCTTGACGGCGGGCGCGGTAACCAGTATAATGGTATCAGAATACTGGTTATGGCGGGTTTATGGTCGGCATGTTGAAAATATCCGAAGCAGCGTCGCTCGGATTGCACGCTATGAAGTTTCTCGCCGCAAGATTCAGCGAGGGGCCTTTTTCGACTGAAATGATAGCTCTTGAATTGGGAGTGTCATCGGCTCATTTGAGCAAAGTGTTGCAAAGGCTTTCAAAGCACGGGATGGTGAAAGCGACTCGCGGGCCCGGAGGGGGAGTGTCATTGGCGAGGAGGCCTGAAGATGTGTCGATGCTTCAGGTTTACGAAGCTATAGACGGGCCGATATCCGCCGGCAGTTGTTTGATGGGGCGCGAACATTGCGAGCATAAAAAGTGTATATTGGGAGATTTGATCAACGAAGTGAATGAATCAGTCAGAAAGAGACTCGCAGAAACGAAACTGAAATAAAAACATATCAGGAGAATAATAATGAAAACAAAGAGAAACATAATAGAAATTGACGAAGAGAAGTGCAACGGGTGCGGACAGTGCGTTATCGGCTGCGCCGAGGGCGCGTTGGAAATAGTTGACGGAAAGGCGCGGCTTGTCGGGGAAGTCTATTGCGACGGGCTGGGAGCCTGCATAGGGGAATGTCCTATGGACGCGTTACGGGTCGTAGAGCGGGAGGCGGTTCCGTTTGACGAAGAGGCGGTCGAGGAGTTGCTAGAAAAGAAAAAAGAGAAAGAGTCCGGCAAAGCGGCTATGGGATGCGGATGCCCGTCCGCGGCGGCCATGACATTCGATAGGAATAAGGGAGCGGCGCAATGCGGCGATGCGCTATCCGAACTGACGCATTTTCCTATCAAACTTCAATTGCTGAATCCGATGGCTCCGTTTCTGAAAGGCTCGGACATGTTGTTGTTGTCGGATTGTTCTGCTGCGGCGTATCCCAATTTGCATAGGGACATTCTTAAGGGGCGGACGGTCGCGATGGGATGTCCGAAGTTGGACGATGTCGAGGCGCACATTGCCAGATTGACGGACATATTCGCTCATGCGGATTTGAAATCGCTGACGGTTGTGACGATGGAAGTGCCATGTTGCGGCGGCCTTATGTATATTGCCGAAAAAGCAAAAGAAGCATCCGGCTCGAACACGCCTATAAAAAGAATTATCACGAGTCGGGACGGTCAGATAATTCAGAGATAGTTATAGGGATGAACCTGAATGAAGAAATTTGGACATCTCTAGGATTTTCAATGTCGCTTATAGACGTCTCATATTTTTTATATGAATGTTGTGGATGAATCTGGAATAGTGATCGAAAGCAGACATCTTGGAGACGACTTCGGTCATTGTCTGATAGTTGAACGAGTCAGAAACAGATTTATTCGTTTTTTCATCGCCGGCCGCCGGGTAGGGCAGGGTGGAGTTGTCAAACGAATCGTCTATTATCGCGCGTTCGCATAAAGCGACTAACTGTTCTAAAAGCGAGCGAGTATTCTTGGAGAAATTGAAGGAGCCGGAGTCGTCGATGGCGGTTTGAAAGTTGAAATTTCTTTGAGATATTCTGAAACATTTATTATCTTCGAGAAAATAGATATCCGCGACTCCCTCGGTTTTCACATTTCGTGAAGCAGATTCTTTTTCCTGATTCCCCCTGAAACTCATATAGTGTCACAGGGGGCGAGTAAAATGTGAAAAGACCGATGGAATGGGGGTTTTTTCA
>JAKQBV010000167.1 GCA_029573925.1 bacterium | reverse complement strand
GATCCGAAAATCCTCAACATCTTATTGCTCTCCGGACTTGGGGATTATTATCAACCGAGCCGTCCGCTCCATGAGAGATATTCGCTCCGTCGAAAAAAGAATCGTCGTTCTCTCCGATTTACGGAGAAACGTTTTTATCGCTCCGCCGCTTGATCCCGCAAAAGACGACCCTGACATCATTTTTGTCAATTTATCGCAGGGACTGAAGGTTAACGACCTTTATATCGCCGAAATCGAAACTCCTCTCTATCCCTCTCCCGGCGAGGAACTGGAAATCTGTTACCGATTGAAAGGCGACGCCCCGGCCGGCGCGGCCCTGAACGTCGAGATGTTCATAGACGCTGACAAAAGGGGCGAACAGTCCGTTCTCATGGACGAAGACGGCCATGCCGAGGGTTGCTTCTCCGTCACTCTCAGCGAGTCCGGACACGCCGCCGGCAGAATCGCGGCGCGCGGCGACGGGCTTCCGGACGATATTTCTAAAAGGTTCATAATATCAGCGCGCGAAAAAATGAAGCTCGCTCTGGTCGCTTCAAAAGAATCGATGAGGGACCCTGAGAGCGGAGCTTTCTATCTTTTTCGCGGTCTTCGCGCGGCCACAGGCGCGGAAGGCGGAGCGCGCTCCATTGAACTTTCCACGCTCTCCCCGGTTGGCGTCGACGCCCGCGCTCTGTCCGAATTCGACGCCGTCATTGTTTTCGACCCCTCCGGCTTGAATCCTAAAGGCCTCGCGGCTTTGGCGGACTTCGTTTCCTCCGGCGGCGGCGCTATCTTGACGGCTTCTAAATCAATCTCTGCCAACCAAGCTGTGGCTCGCGCTTTGTTCTCAAATTCGATTTCAATCTCTGAACGCGCGGACGCTTCCGGCTCCGAAAACGCTTTTCTCACTGTTGGCGACGTCGATTCCGCTCATCCGATTTTCTCCGCGCTGTCCGGAAAAGTCTTCGCCGCTTTCAGAGAAACCCGCTTCAATCCTCATTGCGCCGTCTTTGCGGTCAATCCTGAAACGTCCTCTCCGGCGGCCTTTTCCGACGGTTCTCCGCTTATCGTCGAAAGAGCCGCTCAGGGCGGCGGAGGCGCTGTGTTTTTTGCCTCCGACCTCTCCCCGGCTTCGACGAACTTCCCTCTAAAAACGGCGTTCGTTCCTATTCTCCTTCTTGCCGCAAAACATCTGAGCGACTCTTCGCAGTCCTCTGAATATGAGTTTATCTACGGACGTCGCGTGAGAATTAGAGCGGACGCGGCGGGCGCGCCCGAACTTTCCGTCTTGAATGTGGAATCCGGCGACAAATTCACATTCTCCGAAATAGAGCGAGGCGGAGGCGTATACTCTCCTGATAGCGGCGCTCCTCTCCCTCCCGGCTCCTATAAGGCGCTCCATCCTGATGACGACCGCGCCCTCGCAGTGTTCGTAATCAATCCGGACGAATCTTATAAAACCTCTCGCCCACTGCCTCTTGATGATTTGTTAAAAACATACAAAGGCTGGAAACCAAAATCTTTGCCCGCTTCAAGCTTTTCAGGGTCGAACTTCCCCGGCGACATATTCTCAGCCAAAGGGGCCGCACTCTGGTTTCCTTTGCTGTTCCTGTCCGTCGGGTTCCTGTTGATCGAGACATTTGTTGTCAATAAAAGATAGCGCGCAAACGGCTCGTCAAGAACGCTGCCGCCATATCGGAGGGAAATAATGAATAATCCAAGTGAGTTCGACAAAAAAAACGCGACAAGCCCAAACGCAACGCGGGCGATAAGAAAAGTTTTTGCGTTAATCCCCGCGCTGCTTCTGCTCGCATGTGTCTCCGCCGCGGCAGACGCGTCGGACGCGCGCCGCGTCGTTCTGGACAACGGCCTGACTGTCATAACGAAGGAAATAAGAACCGCTCCGATAGTCGATTTCGCCGTATGGCAAAAAGTGGGAGCAAGAAACGAGCCGGAAGGCCAAACGGGCATATCTCACATGCTTGAGCACATGGCGTTCAAAGGCTCCGAGAAATTTCCAGAGCCGGGAGATGCTGACGCTTTAATCCGCAGGCTGGGCGGCAGCGCCAACGCGGGCACAAGCTCCGATTACACTGTTTATTATTCGACGATGCCCTCCGGCAGCTACGAGGCCGCTATCGAAATAGAGGCGGACAGGATGCGCGGCCTTCTCCTGCGCGAGGAGGACTTCGCGACCGAGCGGGATGTCGTCGTCGAAGAGCGCAAGATGAGGTACGAGGACAGCGCCACAGGGTTGTTCTGGGAAGAGATTGACTCGGCGGCTTTTAAGATTCATCCCTATCGCAACCCAGTCATTGGCTGGATGGCCGACATCAAAGCATACGACATCGACAAGATAAGAGAGTATTACCGCGCAATGTACGCGCCTGACAACGCGGTGGTCGTGGCTGTCGGCGACTTCGACACAGAGGCGATGCTGAAGAAAATCAGGGACGAGTTCGGCTCCATACCGCGCGTCGAACGAGCGCCTCGCGCTGTCAGGGTCGAACCGGCCAGAAACGCGGACAAACGCGTCTTGGTCGAAAGCGATAAAACAAATCTCGCGTACGTCGTATGGGCGTACAACGCTCCGTCCATAACCGGCGATGACAGCCCGGCTCTCGAAGTCGCGGCGGCGGCTCTAGGCAGCGGCAGACAATCCCGCCTCTACCGCTCTTTCGTGGAAACCGGACTCGCCAGTTCCGCCGAAGCCGTTCACGCCACTTACACCGACCCCTATCTTTTCTACATCGAGATCGAGGCTCAGCCCGGAACCGACACCGCAGTCATCGAAGCCGAACTTGAAAAGATTATCTCAGACATGAGTTCCAATCCCATTTCAGAATACGAGTTGCAAAAAGCGAAGAACAGATTCGCCGCAGATGAAATATTCTCCAACGAAAGCATCCCGATGTACGGAAGGAAACTCGGCTGGTTCGAAGTCGCGTCCGGCGATTTCGCTAACCTAGACGCATATATGGCAAAAATCAACGACGTGAGCGCGGAAGACGTTTTGAGCGCCGCCCGCAAATATTTCGTCAAATCGTCGCGTACCACGGGCGTCCTTCTTCCTATTAAAAAGAACTCCGGCTCCGTAGAAACATCGAAACGCCCTGTTCGAGACTCAAGACCCGGCAGGACGGATGTGTTCGCATACGACGGCGGAAGCGCTCACGCGATGAAAGCCGAACCCGCGCAAAGCTCTATCGTGCCCGGTCGCGTCAATTTCTCTTCGTCAATTAAAAAACGGACGCTTCCGAACGGAATGACAATCATCGCCAGAGAGAACCCGGCGTTTCCGACCGCGCACATCCGAATGGTCGTCAAGGGCGCTGGCTCCGTCGGAGACGTTCCCGGAAAGAGCGGATTGGCAAAACTGACAGCCCGAAGCCTCAGAAGAGGAACCTCGTCCCGCTCATACGAGGAGATAACCTCCGCGCTCGAATTCACAGGAGCCGAACTCGAAATCATGGCGGGCGTCGAAACAGCCGTCGCCGTAGGCAAATTCCTCAAGGCCGACCTCGACACGGGCATGTCGCTTCTCGCTGACATGATGATTTCCCCAGCGTTCCCGTCTGACGGCGTTGAAATCGAGCGCGCCGTCGCAATATCCGAAGCCGAAGCGGCTGACAACAGCACAAGAGAAAGGGCGTGGAGGGCTTTCAATGAAATTCTGTTTGCCGGGCATCCGTACGGCAACCCACCGGAAGGTTCGCCGGACGGCCTTGCCGCCGCTTCCATCAACGACATCAGGTCGTTCCACTCCGCCGCGTACAGGCCGGACGCCACGATGCTGGTCGTCTCAGGCGATGTGACGATTGAGGAAATCGAAGCTCTCGCGTTGAAGGAGTTCGGCGCATGGAGCGCCCCCGTCTCGCCTATCTGGCGCGCCCCCGCTCCGGCCCCTTTAGCTTCGCCGAATCGCAAACACTCCGAGATGCCCGAAAAAGT
>JAKQBV010000141.1 GCA_029573925.1 bacterium | reverse complement strand
GAAAAAGCCGCGACCAGCCTCGTTTCGGCGTTTTACGAAGCGTTTTGGGGCAAAAACACTTCAGAATTACGCAACACAATGACATTCAGCAACCCTGACTTCCCTTGCCGTATTCAAACCCCTTCTTTTTCAACAGCCTGTGTATTTTGTATAATTGGACGGCGGGTAGAATGGGGGTTAATTGCCTGCGCGGAAGACGGGAATGAATTCCCGGTAAAGCAAAGCGGCGAATCGCCGCAGTCCAAATTAATGCATATTTAGGCTGATCTTTATGCCAAGTCTTAATTGTTTACACGCCATCGCACGCTCACAACGAGTTTGTGAGAGTTGTCCCGGAAGAATGCGAACTGATTTGCATCTCCAAACGAGTTTGGGGGTGGCGCCCTTTTTGTTCAGTAGGGACGCGGTTTCCGCGTCCAATAACTGAGACAATTCGGGGCGGGGCAACCCCGTCCCTTCTTCAAAAACTCGCCTTGCGTTCCTCGGTTCATTCGCTCTAAACAATCGCTCCCGAATCCAAACGACGGATTCGGGTTTATTTCATCCTGCGGAGGCGGGTTACAACATGTCGCGGCGGGCGAGGAGGGCTTTGAGTTGGGATGCGGTGATTGTTTCGTCGCCGTCGGGTGAGACTCTAAGAGCCATGTCGCCAAGAACGATGTTCATGTTCTCGCCAATCGCGAAATATTCTCTCAATTCGGGTATTTCGCGGATTATTGCAAATTGCGCTTCGCTATAAGGCTTAATATTTGCAATATTACTGATATTGTCGGTATAACGCGAGTCGTTCCATGTTCCGGCATCGAGATAGAAGGCGCGGCCATTTACGGAACGTACGTTCGTTACACTTACAACGTTGTCGTTTTTGTCCCGATAGGACTGTCTTTGGGGTAAGGGCGCAGCGGATTTCGCAAGATTGCCTGCATTTATTGACTGGTTGACGCCCCATGCGCCGCTCACAGCGTCTGCGGCTTCTTGAGTTCTGGTTTCCATGAGCATTTGTTCTCGATGGCGGGCGGCAGGCGCGGCGCTGAGGCGCATGTTCGGTTCTTCGACCAGATATGAGGTATATTCCGTAATTATGCCATATTTTTTGCTTAAATAGGCTACTTCAGTGACGAGTTCGCGCTTATAATCGCCGCCGCCGAGCCTGATTTCTTCAATTAGAAGACCGATTCTGCGTGCCGCCCAAATCTGAGCAATGAAGGGGTTGTTTCCGATTTTTTCCGGCGGGCGCAGGACGAATTCTTTTTTTGCGCCGGCTGCCATGCCTGTGAGCCGCACAGGGCCGGGAACGCCTGTGAATCTGCCCGCAACTAAGATATGTGAGCCGAGGAAGATGTCTGGCAGGGTGGCAGGGAGCATATCGGTGGCGTTCATCAGGCCGAAATCGAGCCGGATGTCCGTCAGGGCGGGCGCGCTTATCATTCTGTAGAGCGGGCTTACTTTTACTTCGATGTCTTCTTCGGGGCGCACATACTCAGCGGCTCCCCGGTTTTCGGCGGCGAGCTTGTCGAGCAGGCGAGTGTTGACGTCGAACCCGACGCCGAAGACGAAGAGGCGGATGTTTTTTGGGGCGCGGGAGGATGCGTTGCGCAGGATGGTTGCGACATCCGTAGCGCCGACTGTGGGGAGGCCGTCAGTGAGGAAAATGACGTATGCGGGGCGGTCGGGGTCGTAATTCATGGAGAAAGCGGATTCGAGAGCGGAGTCGATGTTGGTTCCGCCGAGGGCCATTATGGAGTCTGCCACATTGAGCGCTTGGTCGACGCGGGAAGATTCCGCCTTTTGCAGCCCTTCGAAAAGAGGTTCCGCCCGCTCGTTGAAGAGAATCACGTTGAACCTGTCGGAAGGGCGCAGCCCGCGCAAGCAGAATTTCAACGCTTCGCGCGCCTGATCCATTTTTTCGCCTCTCATGCTGCCGGTGCGGTCGATGACGAACGCGATGTCGCTAGGGGCGATGTCGTCTTCCGGGAAGTCCACTCTGGGGGACGCCATGAGCATGAAAAACCCGCCGTCGGCGGCATCTTTGTGAGTGAGGAGGGTCATCCCGATGTCGTCTTCCGAAACGGAATAGTAAAGCGAGAAATCAGCGCGCGGGGCGGCGGAGGAAACTTCAAAGCCGACTTCGGCGGACAGTTCGCCGTTGCGGTGGACGGAGATGGGATGAGAGGGCGAATAGATGTTTTTTATGGGTTTCGACGATTTGATTTTCACACTGACAACCGAAGGGGATTGCGCGGATGAGGCGGGCAGAGGATAGACGTACTTGTAGGAGTCCCCGGTCGCTTCGAGCACGGAATCGTAAGAGAGCGAGACGAGGCGATTGCCTTGCGCCGGGACGGGAAAGACGCTCGCTTTGAACATGTCGCGCTCGGTGAATTCGAGCAGGGCGGGGTCTTTTTGGCTCCTGACAATGCCCTCGTAAATTCTGCGGGCCTCATCGCGGTTAAGCAACTTGCCGGGAATCATCGCGCCGTCGATTTCCAGAGACCAGCCGGTGACCGACGCGCCCGCCGGGACTGGGAATAGAAAAGTTGCTTCAAGCTCGCGCCCGCTGGAATTTGATATGGAGTGGACGGAGGTTGTGCGGGCGGCGCGGTCGTTGATTTCTATGTTGACGGACTTGGTCTCGATGCGTAGCGAGGCTTCCGGACGCTCGATTGGGGGCCGAGGCGGCCACGGGCCGGGGATGACAATCGCTTGCCCTTCGGCGTTGCGCACATGAGAAATAAGCAACGCGGCGCACAGGACGGCTGCGGCGGCGAGTCTGAACATGATTTTCATGCGATTCCCCCCATTTTTGAGACACTTGTTTGGACACGCGAAACGCGGCGCGGTTCCGGGCATTGAAAAATAAAACTAATGCCGCAGACGAAAAGTCGAACAGCTTTTTTAGAGGACGCGTCAGAGGACGCGGCGGAGGCGATTGATCAGAATGTTTTCGACGGATTGAACTATGGCTATATGGCAACACTAACCATCTTTGGCATTTTAAATATGCTTTTAGCAACAGCAATAATTTATTGCGAGCAGGGATATGAGCGGTGAAAAGACAGCCCGAGAGAAGATGAAGAAAAAGGAATAAGGCGACGAGAAAATCAGATATCCATAGAAAAAACCTATAAAGAAAACAAAGAAAAGAGGTTAGCAAAGAAATTGCAGTCCATGTGAAAGTTTATTGTGAAAAGTTGCACAACCGGAGCCAAAAGTAAAAAAATGGCACTTTATATAATGATATATTCATTGTGAATAATTTAACAAAATGCTTTACAAGTTATTTGACACGACTTATAATCATCCGCAAAATGGGGAATATGCTATTTCCCATAAAATTAAAGACACGTCGCTAATATAAAGACGTGGCACTGGCTGGCGGGATTCTTGCCGAAGAAATGAGATACGCGGATTTCCGGTAGCCGGATGAAGCGAGCAGAAACAGAAAGGCTTAACGCGTACAGGCAGAAGCGAAAAGCCTTTAAGCAAATCAAGAATGTCGGCAGTCCGAGAAGGGCGCCGAACATATAACGGACCGGAAACCGGTTCGATAGGCATCGGAGGAATAGCAGATGAGCAAGCAAAGCAGTTCGTACGGATGGGTGGTCACCTTTGCCGGCACGGGGATCAACCTAGCTCTGGGCGCGTTGTACGCGTGGAGCGTGTTCAAGAAACCGCTGGCAAACGCTTTCGACCTGTCCGACAAGAGCACGGCGCTGCCGTACTCGGTCGCGATTATCGTGTTCGCGCTGATGATGGTTCCGGCCGGAAGGCTGCAGGACAAGATCGGCCCGAGGGTTGTGGCGACGATCAGCGGAATACTAGTCGGATTAGGATTTATAGTCTCTAGCTTCGCTACTCCGGGCAACGTTTTGCCTTATCTGGTTATAGGATTCGGC
>JAKQBV010000136.1 GCA_029573925.1 bacterium | reverse complement strand
CCCGAATGTGGCGGTTAAGGGAAAACTTTTGAAAAAGTTTTCCCTTAAAAACCCTTTCAAAAACTTTCCTGCCAGCGCCAAAATCGGGGCTACGCCTCCGCCTTCGGCGCGTATCGTGGAAAAAGATTCTGGCAAAGGTTTTCAGTGGAATCTTGCACATAAACGATTTCACATCATGCGTTGCGTAACCGCGACCGTAGGGGCGACCCTTGCGGTCGCCCGAAATGTTAAAAGGGCGGGGGCAAGCCCCGCCCCTACGATTACGATTTTACATGGGGCGTCGGGAGAAGAAGCGCGCCAGCGATTCATTCCCGACGCCCATTGAAACGTTTTGAAGAGATTCAAAGAGAAACTTTTTCAAAAGTTTCTCTTTGGCTTTTTTCTTTCTTTTTTTTCTTTTTTTTCTTTTTTTTCTTTTTCAGCCTTGTTTAGACTGGCTGTGTTCGAGCGCGCTTTTGACGAAAGAAGCGAAAAGCGGATGCGGGCGGGTGGGCCGGGATTTGAATTCGGGATGGAACTGCGCGGCAACGAAGTAGCGCAGGGCGGGCAGTTCGATTATCTCCACCAAGTTGCCGTCCGGCGACAGACCGGAGAAAACCATGCCTTTGGCCTGCATCTGTTTTCGGTATTTGTTGTTGAACTCGTAACGGTGGCGGTGGCGCTCGTCGACGGTTTTTTTCTTATAAGCCGCGGCCGCGGCGGTCTTCGCTTCGAGGTGGCAGGGATAGACGCCAAGCCGCATCGTTCCGCCCTTGTCGGCGACGTTTTTCTGGTCGAGCATGAGGTCGATCACCGGGTGCGGCGTTTCGGGGTCGAACTCCGAGCTGTTGGCTTTTTTCAAGCCGCAGACGTTGCGGGCGAACTCGATGACGGCGCTCTGCATGCCGAGGCAGATGCCGAGGAACGGGATATTGTTTTCGCGCGCGTAAGTGATGGCGCGGATTTTGCCCTCAATGCCTCTGTAGCCGAAACCGCCGGGGACGAGTATGCCGTCGAGTTTTTCGAGCGCGCGTTTGCCGCGTCCCTTTTCAAGTTCCGAAGCGTCGATAAGCTGGGAGTTGACTGTGGCGCCCGCGGCGATTCCTCCGTGCTTGATAGCTTCGAGAATGCTCATGTAGGAGTCGCGCACCTCGATGTATTTGCCGATGACGCCGATGCGGACTTCGCCGACGGGGTTTTTGAGGCGTTTGAGCATGGAAGTCCATTCGGAGAGGTCGGGAGCGGGGGCGACCAGACCCAGCCTGCTGATTATCAAATCGGCCACGCCCGCGCTCTCAAACGTCATCGGGATATCGTAGATTTCCGGCGTGTCGGGAGCCGGGATGACGCATTCTTTCGGAACGTCGCAGAAAAGGGATATCTTCGCCTTGACGTCGTCTTTGATAGGCTGTTTCGTGCGGCACACAATGAGGTCGGGCTGGATGCCGACGGCGCGCAGTTCCTTGACAGTGTGCTGGGTGAGCTTGGTCTTCAGCTCTCCGGCGGCTCCGAGGTAGGGGACGAGAGTGAGGTGGACGTTGATGCAGTTGTCGCGTCCGGCCTCGTTGCGGAACTGACGGATTGCTTCGAGGTAGGGCTGGCTTTCGATGTCGCCCACCGTGCCGCCTATCTCGACGATGAGAATTTCGCATCGCGATTCCCGCGCCGCGATCTTTATCCGGTTCTTAATCTCGTTGGTGATGTGGGGGATGACCTGCACGCAGCCGCCGAGGAATTCTCCTGCCCGCTCTTTCCGTATGACGGCGTCGTATATCTGGCCTGTGGTCACGTTGTTGTGCTTGGCGAGGTCGATGTCGATGAACCTTTCGTAGTGTCCGAGGTCGAGGTCGGTTTCCGCCCCGTCGTCGGTGACGTACACTTCGCCGTGCTGGTACGGGTTCATCGTGCCGGCGTCGACGTTAAGGTAGGGGTCAATCTTAATGACGCTCACTTTAATGTCGCGGCTTTTGAGCAGCCTTCCGATTGATGATGATGTGATGCCTTTTCCGAGGGAGGACACGTTTCCCCCCGTGATGAAGATGTAGCGTGTCATAGCTGTTCGCCTCTTTCTGTGGGATTTGGATGGAATGAAAAGCGGTTGTCCGCGCGCGGGCGCAAGGCCGGGACGGCGACGGATATTTTTTTCGATGGGATATTTTTGCGGAGGGGGCGGCGGGGCAGTCCGGCCGCGACTGACGCCGGATGCTTGTGGAATGAAAGCTCAGCTTTCTTTTCCCGCCTCATGGTTCTTCCGCAAAAGCGCCGCTCCGCCTTCTTTCAGGCAGTCGAGCGACGCAAGCTCTCTCAAGTCGTTGATGATGAAGTCAGGTTTTAAATCGACCGGCAGGGCCAGAGCGTCCGCCGGGGAGGCTACTCCCGTCAGGACAAGGCAAGAAAGCGTTCCAGCGTTGCGGGCGGTCGCCATGTCGGTGGACGGTCTATCGCCGATTAGCAATGTTTCATCCGGGGCGGCTCCGGCGTCGGCCATCAGCGCGCTTATGCCCGCCGGATTGGGTTTGCCCGTCACGAGAGGTTCCCGCCCTGCGGCGGCGGCCAGCGCCGCCACTATGCTCCCGCCTCCCGGCAGCAGCTTTCCTCCCGGCATCGGGTACGTCGCGTCAAGATTCGTCGCGATGAATTCCGCTCCCGCCAACAGCGCTTCAAGCCCGTCGGCAAGCTTGTCGTAGTTGAATTCCCTGTCGAAGCCTACGACGACGTAGTCGGCGGTTTCAAGTTCGCCCGGGCCGACGACGCGGAATTCCGGGCCAAGCTCCTCATAAAGGCCTTCCTCGCCGATGACGAACACGCGCGCGCCCCCCGGCGAGCGTTCGAGCAGCAACCGGCGGGCGGCGGACGCGGACGACATCATCTCGTCCTCCGACGCCTGAAAACCCATGTCTTGAAGCTTGTCCGCGTAGAAAGCCCGCGTTCTGGATGAGTTGTTGGTGAGGAACCTTATTGTGAAGCCTCGTCTGCGGAGCGCGTTGACGGAATCGACGGCGAAGGGGACGGGTTCGTCGCCCGTGTACAGGACGCCGTCGAGGTCGAATATCAACAATTTAACCATATAAGCCCGGCGCGTCCGATGCGCGCCCCTTGTCCCGGTTCCTTCAGATTATCTTTCCGAGGTTCGCCGAGTTCCAGTCTTTCATGAAAGAATCTATCCCTTTGTCCGTCAGCGGATGTTTGAACAGCGACATCAGCGTCGAGTAGGGCACGGTGGCGATATGCGCGCGGCATCGGATGGACTCGATGACATGCGGCAGGCCACGGATGCTGGCCGCGATTATCTCGCTGTCGAACATGAAGTTGTCCACCATGCTGACGCAGTCGGCGACGAGTTCCATGCCGTCCTGCCCGATGTCGTCGAGCCTGCCGATGAACGGGCTGATGAAAGCCGCCCCGGCTTTGGCGGCGATGAGCGCCTGCGGAAGCGAGAATATGAGCGTGGCGTTCACGCTTATGCCTTCCTGCGCCAGCGCCTTAGTGGCCTTCATCCCGGCGGGCGTCATCGGTATCTTCACCACCACGTTCTCCGCCCACGAAGCCACTTCGCGCGCCTCTTTCATCATGCCCTCGTAGTCCAGCGCCACCACTTCCGCGCTCACAGGGCCTTTCACCACCGCGCATATCTCTTCTATCCTCTGCCTGAACCCCGCTTTTTCCCTTGCGATCAGCGTCGGGTTGGTTGTCACTCCGTCGAGCTGTCCGAGGTCGTTTATTTCCTTTATCTGTTCAATGTTTGCCGTGTCCAAGAAAAATTTCATGCGTCCTCCCCGTCCGGAATCTCCGGTTTCAGCCAGTTGTTTTCGGATGACGGAAAAAGTTTCCGCGCAAATGAAAAGTCCCCTCTGCGGGGACTGTGTCCGACCGGATTTTTCTGTGTTCAAATCTCCCAGTTTCTTTTAATTATATCATCGCGACCCCGGAAGTCAATCGCGACGCAGGCATAATCTGCGTTTCTCGCCGGCGCGCGCGGTCTGTCATATCGTATTGAACACAATTGTTATGGACTATATACTACAAAACATATTGCAGCGGACACAGAGCCGCGCGCGGGGAAACTCAAGGGATGTTGGAAAGTTTTGCGGATGGTTTTTTCCGGCACGTGACGGACGCGCCGTTGCTCGCGTTCGCGGCGGCGTTCGCGGCGGGCCTGCTGACAAGCCTGACGCCTTGCGTGTATCCCATGATACCCATAACGGCGGCATATCTGGGCGGCAGAGGCGCGCGCGGGTCGTTCCGGCGCAGCGTGGGACTTTCCGCGTGCTACATCCTCGGTCTCGCCCTGATGTATTCGGCGCTGGGCGCGGCGGCGGCCTTGTCCGGCGTTATCTTCGGAAGCTGGGCGGGCAACCCGTATCTTAATCTGTTCATAGCGGTCTTTTTCGTCCTGCTCGGATTGAGCATGCTGGACGTGTTTTCGCTGCCCATGCCGGGATTCATGGCGAAGCTTTCAGCGGGCGGGGGCGCGGGGGGATACGCCGGGGCGTTTATGGTGGGCGTGGTGTCCAGCCTTGTTTCAACGCCCTGTACGGCCCCAGTCGTGATGGCGATTCTTACTCTGGTGGCCACGACCGGCAACGTCGCGTACGGGGCGTCTCTGCTGTTCGTGTTCGCGCTGGGGATGGGCCTGCTGCTGGCGGTTGTCGGGGCCAGCGCCGGAGCGCTCGCCGCGCTTCCAAAGTCGGGCCGCTGGATGCTCGCCGTCAAATGGCTCTTCGGCGTCGCTCTTATCGCCGCTGGAATCTGGTTCGGATACAAGGCGTCCGCCATGTTGTTTTGATGCCGCGCGCGGCGCGGACACAATTATTTTCGGGAGAGATTTATGAAAATGCTTGCTAGGGGGTTGAAGGCCGCCGGAGCGCTCGCTCTAGCCATCTGCCTCTGCGGCTGTCCGGCAAAGCTCGACAGCCAAGGCGTTTCCAAGCTAGACACGTCCGCCGTTTTTTTCGACCTCGAAGGCAACAAGGTCTCGCTGTCTGAATTCTCAGCGGGCGCTCCGATGCTGGTCACTTTCTTCGCGAGCTGGTGTTCCGTCTGCGCCGCCGAGGTTCCCGAAATCAATCGAATTTATTCCGAATACGAGGACGAGGGGCTGGCGGTTTTCGGGGTGAACGTCGGAGACCCGCCGGGCGCGCGCGACAAGTTCCTCGGCAAGAACGGGGTGGAATATCCCGTGCTTCACGACCCAGACGGCTCCACCGCCCATAAGATAGCCAAACTGTACGGACTTCCCCTGAACATACTCGCCGACGAGGATGGAAACGTGATTTATTACGACCCCGCTCCGCCGCCGGACGTCGTTATACAGAATCTTCTGAAAAACCACTATAAGAGGTGACCCCGTGACCGCAGGAAAAAAAACCGCCGCTTTCGCTGTGTACGCATGCGTCGCGGCTTTGCTCGTTGTCGCTCCGATGCTTGTCGGCAAAAAAACCGCAGACGCTTCACACGCCCACGAAGCTTCCGACCAGTTTGAGCTGCCTGAGCTTGACGGCAGGCCGGTGTTCCTGAACTTCTATTCCGAAGACTGCAAAATTTGCGCGATAATCAAGCCCGACTTGGAAAAACTCGAAGCAGAATTCGGAGACAGGATACAGTTCGCGCATATCGACGCCAACGACCCTCGGTCGGAGGCGCTCGTCGAGTTCTTCGATGTGACCGCGCTGCCGGCGCTGTTCTGGGTGACAGAGCAAGGCGAGCCTTTCGACGCTCAGACGGGGATGATAAACGCGGCGGCGCTTCGCAACTCGTTTGAGGGCGTCCTGTTCCAGCGCGGCAAATCGCCTCAGGGAATGCCTCAGATGCCGCCCCAAGGGATGCCTTCCGGCGGCATGCCTCCCGCTGGCATGCCTCAGATGCCTCCGCAGGGAATGCCTCCGGCGTCTGACTGAGCGCCCGCAAGGAGACGTTATGAAATTGTCATCCGCAAACTTCGCTTTCGCCATTATGCTAGCGGTCTCTTCCCTGCTTTTCGCAGGATGCCGGGGACGCGGCGCTGATTTTCCACCTCCCGAAAAACCGTTGCCGAATGCGCCCGTCGAAAGCGAGGACGACTGTGGTCTTGCCGCCCCGGAGGTCTTCAGCGAGCTTTCTTATGAAACCCTTGTATACCGTAAAGAAAAAAAAGAAGACGTTTTGAGATCCATAAATGAATTGATGGGGCTTATTGAAAGCAGAGCGGACGCGGAGTGGGGCGGAGTGTTCGATTTCGCGGACGCCACAGGCGCATCGAAAAGAAAGATACTGATTGAAAGCGCGCTGGCAGCCAGAGTTCTAGCGGCCGCGGCGGCGGCGACGGGAAACCCGGAGCGGGCGGCGGCGGCCGCGGCGGCGGATTATGCCGTCGCTTTTCTTGCTGATCCGCAAGGCGGGTTCTACTCCGCTCAGGAGTCCGGCCTGATGGGGCCGGACGGCGAGATGACGGGCGAAGAGTTCTACAAACTGCCGGACGCCGCCCGAAGAAAAATCGGGATGCCCGCGCGGGACAAAACGATGCGCGTGGCGGACAATGCGGCAGCAGCCGCCGCGCTGCTCCGGGCCTCCGATGTTCTGTCCCGCCCGGCGGTCGAGACCGCCGCGCTAGCCGCTGTGGAGAGGATTCTCAGCGACGCATGGAGCGACGACTCTGGAGCCGCTCGGGTTATCCCGCCCCAAGGCGAAAAGCCGGATTTCTCCGAAACGCGGCTTGCAGACAACGCGCTGCTCGCCCGCGCTCTCATCGAGGCCTATCAAACCACCGGCGAGACGAAGTTCCTCGACAAGGCCGAGTCGGTCGCCGCGCTCATACATAAAAACTTCAAGCGCGCGGACGCGCCGCTCTTTTCGTTGTACGAAAGCGCGAACTCAAGCGGCGGCTCCGCGACCGCCTGTTCCTCCGATTTGTTCTCGAATCTCGTTGTCGTTTCCGTCCTCTCGGATTTATATCTGCTGACGGACAATGAAGATTACAAGACGCGCGCGGACGCGTTGGTCGCATCTATGAAAGCAATGTCTTCCACCGAACTTTTTTCGGCGCTCGGCAGGGAGACTCTATTCAGGATGCGGCACAAGCCTTTGATGATGGTGGTCGTCGGCTCGAAGAAAGACCCCGCCACCGCCGCGATGCGCTCGTCCGCTCTAAAATTCTTCGAGCCTCTCAAGCTCGTCATGACGGTGGACCCGGAGCTTGACGCCGCGATTCTGGAGCGGCTGCCTTATTCCGCGCGCCCGAAGCCGACTCTTTTCGCCTGCGTGGACACCGCTTGCTCGTTCCCGGTGGACGACCCGGCGGAGACGGAGCCTAAAACGCGCGTTTTCGTCGATCGGCACATGTTTGCCGAACCGCAACCCGGAAAGCTCGCCTTCTGACCGTCCGCTCCGGCGGCCCCGGTTTTGTGCTATAATGTCTCTCTTGAAGCATAACGGAGGTGGCTGATGACCGCCCTTGTCAAAACTGACGGAATAAGAAAAGAGCTTGCGGCCATGCTCGGACCGCTCGCGGAGCAGACTATCGAGGCCGCGCGCTCGGCGGGAAAGACCCTCGACGCCGCCGTCCTCTTCGGCAGCGCCGCCGGGCCTTCATACGTTTCCGGCAAATCAGACGTGAACATCTTCATGGTTTTCGACGCAGTGGATGTCGCGTTGCTCAACGCGCTCCGCCCGGTGTTCGACCGCTGGATGAAGAAACTCCGCGCCCGACCGGTAGTGACCGACCGCGCTTTCATCTCCGGCTCGGCGGACGTATTCCCTATGGAATTCCTCGAATGGAAGGAGAGGAGCGTCGCGTTCTACGGCGAGAATCCTGTAGGAAAAACCCCCATCTCGCTCGAAAACCTTCGCTTGCAGATAGAGGAAAACCTTCGCGGCAAAAGACTTCGCCTGATTCAAGCTTCTCTGGAAATCGGCTCCAAACCCGCGAAGTTCCAGCCGTTTCTTGAAAGCGCCCTCTCAACGTTCGCCACAATATTCAGAAACATTCTGCGGTTGGCAGGCTCTCCGGCGGCGGGCGCGGGGGACCCGGACTCGGTCATCGCTGGCGTCGAGAGCCTCGCCGGATTCAAGCTCTCCGCCTTCCGCGAGCTTTCGGCCATGAAAAAATCAAAAACAAAGGCTCCCGCAGGAAAACTTGAGACCGTGTTTCAGTCTTACCTGACGGAGTTGGACTCTCTGACGGAATTCGTCGATAATATGGAAGTGGGCGGATGAAGGCCGCGAGAATGCAACGAGCCGCCGCGACGGCGGTTCTGGCGATAGCGCTGGCGGTTCTATGCGCCGCCGCTTTCGCGCAGGACAGGCCGTCCGGCTATGTCAACGATTTCGCGGGCGTGATGGACCCCGCCGCGCGCTCCCGACTCGACAATATGCTCGCCGCCCTCGATGAAAGGACTTCCGCTCAGATAGCCGTCGCGGTGGTGGATACGATCGGCGACTCCTACATCGAGGAATACGCCGTCAAGATGTTTGAGCGATGGGGCGTCGGTCAAAAGGGCGAAGACAACGGCGTCCTGCTTGTAGTCGCGATGAGCGAGAGAAAAATCAGAATCGAAGTCGGCTACGGGCTGGAAGGCGCGGTTACGGACGCCGAATCGAAATTCATAATCGACGAGATAATCGCGCCCCTATTCAAGCAGGGAGATTATTCCGGCGGGATCAGCGCGGGGGTTGAAGCGCTCGCCGCCATCGTTCTTGAAGAATACGGCATTGCGCCTGAAGAATTCGACCTGAACGCGGTTCCCGCGCGCGGACAGGGCAGTCCGCTGCCTCAAAAGTTCAGTCTCCTACAGATGATCTTTATGGGCGTGGTGGGCGTTTTTCTCCTGATATTATTCATAACCAATCCAAGCCTGTTCTTAATGTTGCTGCTGTCCGGAGGGGGCAGAGGCGGAGGCTGGTCGAGCGGCGGAGGCGGTTTCGGCGGGGGATTCGGCGGTTTCGGGGGCGGCATGAGCGGAGGCGGCGGAGCCTCCGGCGGCTGGTAAACGACCTCGCTCTCTCTTCCTTGCGGCATTTTCCATGCGTCCGCTATAATGTCTCCGCGCGGCGCGGTCCGCGAAATGTTGCTGACTACTACTATGACAAGGATGACGACATGAACAAAGAGAAAATTTCCGACCTGAGAACGAGAATAGCCCAGTTGAAGGTGGCCCGCGAAGACCTCCGGGAGCCGCTGGATTTCTACGCGAGAATACTCGACGCGTACGATAGCTGCGACGCGTCGGATTTCGGCGAGCCGTTTGCGCTCCCCTCAGCCGCCGCAAAAGGCCCTTATCCTTTCATCGCTCTCGGCGCGGCCGAGCTTGACTGGACCGCCGCGGCGCCTCTCTTCCGCGCTCTCTGCAAGACTTTCATCGAAAACGTCGAAGCTGAAGAGGACGTAGAGCGCGCTGCGGAAGCTTCCGACGAGGATGCCGCCGGAATCATCAGAAACGCGTTCCGCGTGTTTATCTCCGCCGGAGCCGGCGTTTCCGCCGAACCGATGGAGGAAGTGACGCCGCAACTTGCGTTCATCTCGTTTCTTGCGATGAGGCCGTTCGTGGACGCCTACGTGGCGGGCGCGCGCGCGCTGCTCGACAACGAGGACGGCGTTTACGAAGCGACGTGCCCGGTGTGCGGAGGAATCGCCGCAATGTCGGCGCTCGTCCGCGAGGAAGGCCACAGGCATCTCGTCTGCTCCGCGTGCGAGACCTCTTGGCTGTACAAACGCACCAGATGCCACCTGTGCGGCAACGAAGAGCCTCGGACGCTCGGATACATAATGGCCGAAGGCCCCGGAGTGGAGGACTGCTACACGGCGGCCACATGCGAGAAATGCAAACAGTACCACAGGATGCTGGACACCCGAAAGAAAAAGTTCGAGATAGACATAGCGCTTGAAGCCATCGCCGCCGCGCACCTTGAAATACTCGCCCAGCGCGAAGGCTACTCCCCGGCTCCCGGATGGCGAGGCCTCGACAACTCTAACTGACCAAAGGGAATCACAGGGTTGTTCATCCGCCCACTTTGCATTTACATCAAGAGCGTTTTGATATACTGTTAGATATAATTATGCAGTTAAAGGTAGAAAATGACTGAACTATTTAACACAACCGAACCCGAAATACATGCAATATATAAAAAGAACGCAAGTTGTATCATTCTCTCCGGAGATGCGGCTTCTAGTCTTAAAGAAGTTCCATCTCAATCCGTTAAGCTGATTGTTTCTTCGCCTCCTTACAATATCGGGAAGGAATATGAAAAAGGGACTGCGCTTGAGAACTATCTGGAATCAATGAAACCAATCATAAAAGAACTCGTAAGGATTGTGTCTTCGGAAGGAAGCATTTGCTGGCAGGTCGGCAATTATGTGGAAAACGGCGAAATAGTGCCTCTTGACATCAGCTACTATCCGATTTTTGCCTCATTCGGATTGAAGATGCGCAACCGCATCATCTGGCATTTTGATCATGGTTTGCATGCCTCTAAGAGATTTTCAGGAAGATATGAAACTATTTGCTGGTTCACAAAAGGAGATTCATATACGTTTAATTTGGATTCTGTTCGGGTGCCTTCGAAGTATCCCGGAAAAACGCATTTTAAAGGCGATAAACGAGGATTGCCATCGGGGAATCCTTTAGGAAAAAACCCTTCCGATTTCTGGAATGTGATCGAGCAAGACTGGGACCGACTTATATGGGAGATTCCCAACGTCAAAGCTAATCATCCAGAAAAAACTGTTCATCCTTGTCAGTTCCCTATTGAATTAGTTCAACGATGTGTTTTAGCGCTCACGAATGAGGGCGATTATGTCCTTGATCCTTTCGGAGGAGTTGGAACGGCGATGGTTGCGGCAATGATGCACAATCGGAAGTCGATAATGTGCGAAAAAGAAGAAAAGTATATTGAAATCGCTATGCAGAGAATCAAGGATTATGCAAACGGACGCTTGAGAATACGGCCTCTTGGAAAACCGGTTTATTCTCCATCCGGCAAAGAAAAAGTTTCACAAATACCTCTTTTCTGGCAGGAGCAGAAGGAGACTGGCAAGGCATGAGAATCGCTGCGGAATTTTCATTTTATAACGGCTCGGAAGATATTCGGAAAAAGCATGCCGGAGTCTTGAAAGAACTGGAAACATGTATATTGTCTGTTGATGCCTCAAGATGCATGACAAAGAAAAGCAAGGAAAAAACAATGCTTGGGAAAAAGCTGTATAGCCCAAGAGCGCTAAACAAGGAGTTCGATAACTTTCTTTTATCGAAGGACTGGATTAAACATCGCGAAAAATGTGATTATCCAAAACATTATTATAAAAGCGACTATGAGCCATCTGCCTTGAGCAAAGGCGCGTTTCGTGAAATGGATTTCGTAAAGAATCGTCTCGGAGTTGAAGTTCAGTTCGGAAAGTACGCCTTTATGGTTTATAACGTTTGCGCAAAGATGACGATTTTTCACAACCTTGGAATAATTGATGAAGGAATAGAAATCGTGCCGGTAAAAGCGTTTGCGGACCAGATGTCAACAGGCGTATCGTATTTCGAGCAGTTCGTATGGGATTTAGAGAAAAGGGGCGTGTCCGATATTGACATCCCTGTAATGATTTTGGGAATTGACAAGTAAAAAAGCGGCATTATCTAAATTCAACCGGATTCGTCAATTAGAAATGCGGACGCGCAGATTTCGCTGGGAGCGCCGAGTTATTCTCAATATTGACCAAGAAACAAGACGCGAAAAGTTTTGGTAAAAGGGATTTTGGGAAAAGAACCCTTTTCAGAGGTTTTTCCCCCAATCGCCTAAGGCGAAATCTGTTTCAAACGGTTTTTCGGATGAAACGCCAGATATGACATCTGTCGGTATACGGCAAAGAAAGAGCGATCTAATTGAGCGGCACGGACGAACAACAGGCGTTTTCGGCGAAATATAGAATCTTTCGGTTTCTGGCGAGGACAGCGTTGCTGTTTGTCTATCTCCTGATACGCGTCCTTCCGCTTAAAGCTCATAAAACGCTCGCTAACGCGGCGGGCCTCGCGCTCCACAAGTTTGTTCCTCGCAACCGCAAACTGGTGGTAAATCATCTCGAAATGGCTTACGGCGACGAACTGTCTCCGGACGAAATCCAAGATATCGCTCTGCGCTGCAACCGGCACATGGCGATGAACATTTTTGAATTCATCCGTTTTCCGTCCATGAGTTCTAAGGAGATACTGAAGCGGGTGACTTTCGAGGGCGAAGAAAATATCAAAGAAGCTCTTTCGCTGAATAAAGGAGTGATAGCGCTTTCTGGGCATTACGGGAACTGGGAGCTTCTGGGCGCGGCGCTCGTCGCGCGCGGCTACTCATTGAAGGTCGTGCGGCGCGACCAGAACGACGGCCTCATCAACGATGTGATTCAAAAGCAAAGAGAGAAAAAAGGCATTAAAACCGTTCCGAGAGACAAACCGATATTCAAACAAATCATATCGCTGCTGAACAGCAACGAAATAGTCGCCCTCATAGCCGACCAGAACGCGGCGGAAGGCGTTTTTGTGGATTTTTTCGGACGCCCCGCCTCGACATTTAAAGGCCCGGCCCTCTTTAGCTCCATCACCGGCGCCCCCATAATCCCCGTCTTCATCGTCAGGGAAGACTACATGAAACACCGCGTCGTTTTCAGGCCCGCCATCAAGGTACAACTCACCGGCGACAGAGACCGCGACGCATTGGCGGTCACTCAGGCATGCGCAATGGAAATCGAGCGCATTATAAGGCTTCGCCCGGAACAGTGGATGTGGCAACACAAACGCTGGAAAACACAGCAACAACCGACATAACCCCGAATCCGCGACCTCTGAAAATATTTTCCATAGCGATACCCCACAAGCCATGTTTTTTGGCGCGTTCTACAGAAAAGAACAGATCTTTTTTTATCGTGAAGGCGCACGAAGATCTTTTTTCAAGTGCGGCGAACACAGCAAAAACGCGCGCTCGGCTACCTTTTTTTGCGCCTTGTAATTAATTTGGAATTGCGAAAAATGGCGTAATCGGAGCGAGATC
>JAKQBV010000126.1 GCA_029573925.1 bacterium | reverse complement strand
CGAAGAATTGAAAATGAAATATGAAAAGCTTCATCTGATTACAAGGCCCGGAAAGTGGGGGCTTGCCACCGCGATTTCTTCCGGAGTCAAATGGGCGATTGAGAACGGATATGAGCGCGTTATAAACATGGACGCGGACTTTTCGCATGATCCCGCTGTTCTGCCGGATTTTGTTCTCAAGGCTTCCGTTGCCGATTATGTGATAGGCTCCAGATATGTCAGAGGCGGCGGAACCGTCAACTGGGGATTGCACAGGAAAATCCTGAGCAGGGGGGCCAATCTGTTCGCGCGTTTCATGACGGGAGCTCCTGTTAGAGACCTTACGACGGGTTACAGACTTATTAGTTTGGCTCGCGCGCCGGAGCTTTGCCTTGATGATATTGAAGCCAAGGGGTACGGTTATCTCACGGCGATGACATGCCGGGCGGCCGCGATTGGGCTGAGAATAGTCGAAACCCCCATAATTTTTCTTGACCGGAGCCGGGGCGAGTCTAAAATGGACACTAACATAATTAAAGAGGCGGTTCTGCTGGTGTTCAGATTGAGAAAAGAATGCAGGGCTTGCAGGAGGACTAACTGATGAAAAGGCATATTGCCTGCGCGGCGGCTGTCGTGATAATGATTGCGATTGCGGGATGCGCGAGGGATTCCAAGGATGGAAACGTCATTCGAGCGAAAAGCGATCCGGTGGCCCTTCAGAATCAATCCAGATTCAAAAGCCGGGTCGAGGTTAAAGACCACTTCGCTTCTATGATTGTGTGCCCTGATCACAATGTCAACCTGATTGTAGACGAGCAGAGGAATCCGGAATGTCCTTTCAGAAGGAGCGCCATATCCGCCATCGACAGGATGCTTGACACCGGATGGACTGTTGAAGAAATCGAGGACACGGTGGCGCTTTTCAGACAGGGAAGGACGCCGATGGCTATGATTCCCGGAGAGGTCGGCTGCGCGCCCGCTCCCGGAACTCTTAAGCTGGATTTTTTCCTAATGAGCCACTGCCCGTACACTTCCAGATATGTGACGGACATCCTTCCGGCAATAAACGCAGACCTCGGACAGCGAATCGCATGGGAGCCTCATTTCATAGTGAGGATAGACCCGGCGGG
Source organism: bacterium (assembly GCA_029573925.1). Classification (GTDB taxonomy): domain Bacteria; phylum UBP15; class UBA6099; order UBA6099; family UBA6099; genus UBA6099. The sequence goes on along the minus strand of JAKQBV010000126.1, from coordinate 10,625 downwards.
AAAAGTGATTTCAATGCGGGGAGACGCGGAAGCGGAAGAGGACAAGTTCCAAGTGTGCGTCGCGCGAGAGCAAAGCCCGGCAAAATGGCATGAATACGCAAAATGCTATGCAGACGCTTACAGCTCGGAAAAAGCGGCGGCTCAGAGGGCCGGAAGACAGGAACAGCAGGAACGCTCGACAAGGATGTGCGCCGAGCGCGCCGGCGTAAACTACGCGGAAACAATGAAGTGCGTTTCCGGCAGATCCGTAGATTATCTCAAAAAAGACGCGGAGCTGGTTCAGCGCTGGAGGACAAGCGGTTCTCCAAGCTCGGTTTTCAACTGCTCCATGAGATTTCAGGGCGGCGCGGTTCCGTATCCGCAAGCTAAACCCCACATCTGCGCGCTTTATCCGAGAGACGCTAGACCTCCGGCATGCGCAAACTGAAGACACCGTCTCGATGTGGTTATTATTCCGGGAGGGCGGAGATCATGGATAAGAAAAGAATCGTCAAAGGATATTTGGCATTGATTGCCGTCGCTTTGATATGCGTTCCGGCAGTCTCTTACGCGCAGACTAAAACAACGTTGCCAGAAGACATTATCAAGGCGATTTATGATAAATTTATCTCATACGACATTAAGACAATGACTTATGACGAGACTCGCGTCACATCTCACGAGCAAACCGGAGGCAAACAGCCCGGCTCGATGAAGATTGATCCGATGAACACCGCGACATTAAAGACGAGATATTTTTTTCAGGCTCCCGACAGACATGGTTACAGAGTGATATCGGCTCCTATAGAAAACTATTGGGCAGGCAGTCCCAATCAGCCCGGCGCTTTGCCGATGGACCGCAACTGGCTGGACAAAGTGCTGAAATGGTTTGAGATTCACCGCGCCCCTGACGAGTCTTACAGAAACGTGAAATGCCATAAACTAGTTCTGATCCCGAAAGCTGGCGCGCCTGAAAACCTATATACGATGACGTGGTATGTGGACTCCGTGAACTTCGTGGTTTTGAAGTTCGTGTTCATGATAAGAGACGCCAACAATCGAAACATCCGATCCTCAGGAGAGCTTTTCTATGAAAATATCAACGGCCACTATCTGGCGTCCAACGCCACTTGGCGAACTAAAGTGAGCATTCTTCCTTATATTTTTGTTCATAAATCGGTGTTTGATAATTACAGCTTCAACATGCCTCTCGACGAATCGGTTTTTCAGGAAGAATTTCCAGCCAAGTGGTTTGAAGCCCTTGATGAGCCGAATCCTTACGGCAAGTGAGATTTTTGGATCGGCTAGTTTATTATTTATCCCGGATTCGTCGATAGAGCCGACGAACCGGGGCGATTTTCATAGCGGCGAACTGCTTCGTTGCCGCCGCTTTTTTTGTTCTGTAGGGGCGCGGTTTCCGCGCCCAATAACTTCGACAATTTGGGGCGGGGCAACCCCGCCCCTACTGCAAAAATGCGCCTTGCGCCTCGCATTTCATCCGCTCTGAACAATCGCTCCCGAATCTTAACGACGGATTCGGGTTTATATTTGTTCGGGACGATACTAAGAGAATAACCGATGACTTTCTGTTGTCTTATTGTTGAGCGTTTAATCCTAGGGTTCGGCTTAATCCGCTCAATTCCAATATTTTAAGTGTCTGCGGAGATATGTTTGTGATTTCCATCTTCACGTTTCTTTTTGCGCATGAAACGTGAATCGCCAGCAGGGTTCCGACGAGCGAGGAGTCAAGGTAGAAACCGCCTAGATCAAGCGTGATGGATTCGCCTCTCGGAAGAGAGTCCAAGGCGCGTTTTGCTCTCTTGTGGAATTCAACGCCGCCTGCGAAATCGTTTTCACCCTCAAGCATTCTAACCAAGGCCATGTTTTTTACCTCTTCATTCGACGGCAATAACTGTGCGCCACATAAATATAACATGAATGCGGATGTTTTCTCAAACAACCTTGCGGCAAGAAATTAATGTCTTTATTAAAAACGCGGCGATTATCCAAATTGACACGAATGAACATCGCGGCTATCATCCGTCCTAAGATGGCGAACAAGAGCATCAATACCGATAAAACTCCATTTTTGTTTTATATCGTGTCAGCAGCGGTCGCGATTCTGGCTGTCGCGGTATTATACATCTTATTAAAACCGGATAGATCTCCGGAGAAGTTCGTCAATTCGTATGTCGCGGCGATCGGAGCAGGGAAATGCGACAGAGCATATAAGATGCTTTCCTACAGCGCAAAAAAGAGCATTCCCGAAGCCGGTTCTCTTGATCGTTTCAGGGAAAGCGTTTGCGACAGAGCCGCAAATGAATTCTCTTCTATTGAAGTGAAAAAATTTATTGCCGTTAGGCGGCACGGCGACAATGTCTCAATTGAATTTGTCGTTCATTACATGGCGAATTGGAGCGCGAGGCCGATTGAAATGACTCGAACTTTCGAGCTTAGATGGGAAGGCGGAAAATGGAAACTGTACGGACCAGAGCTTTCGCCATGAAAGACTGAGCAGAACAAAAGACTAATATTTGAAGCAAAAAACACTCTTGCGAGGTTGTTATGAGACACACGACGATTATTGCCACGATAGGACCTGTCACTGAGTCTGCGGAAATGATTGGAAAACTGATAGACGCAGGAGTGGATGTCTTCAGGATGAATTTTTCTCACGGCGATCATTCGATGCACAAAAAGATTTTTCGCTCCATACGCCGAGAGGCAAAAAACAGAGGGAGATATGTCGGCATTCTTCAGGATTTGCAAGGACCCAAGATAAGGGTAGGAACTATGGAGAACGGAGGAGCTAAGCTGACTTCCGGTTCGGAAGTGACAATCGTAACGAAAGAAGTGATAGGCAACGGCGAGGTGATTTCCACCACTTATAAGCATCTGCCTAAAGATGTCAAAAAGAACGACAGAATATTGCTAGACGACGGCAATCTGGAGTTGAAGGTTTTGCAGACGTCGAAAGAAAGCGTGAAGTGCGTTGTGGTGGACGGAGGAGTTCTAAAATCAAAAAAAGGCATTAACCTGCCGGGCGTGGCTGTAAGCTCGCCATCTTTGACTCAAAAGGATATTAGCGACTTGAAATTGGGGTTGGAACTCGGCGTTGACATGGTCGCCGTTTCATTTGTGAGAAAACCTGAGGATATCGACGACGCGCGGGCGCATATCAGAAAAGCGGGAGCCGATATCCCGGTAATCGCAAAAATAGAAAGGCCTGAAGCAATAAAGAATCTGAAGAAAATACTGGATAAAGCGGACGCGGTGATGGTCGCCAGAGGGGACCTCGGAGTGGAAATGCCCCCCGAAAGAGTGCCTGATTTGCAAAAAACGATAATCAGAGAAGCAAACGAGAGAGGCAAGGTGGCGATAACAGCCACGCAGATGCTCGAATCGATGATTGCAAATCCGAGACCTACAAGGGCAGAGGCCTCGGATGTGGCTAACGCGGTTATGGACGGCACGGACGCCGTCATGCTGTCTGGAGAAACCGCCGTCGGCGCTTATCCTGTCGAGGCCGTCGATATGATGTCAAGAATATGCGGCGAGTCCGAACGGCATATTTTGAACAAGCTGATGATAGAGCCGTCCAGATTCTTGTTTTCAGCGGCGGGTTTTAGCGGAGCAGTCGCTTATTCCGCCGCCCGGACTGCTAGAGAGTTGGGAGCGAAAGGGATCGTCGCTTTTACTCAGTCGGGGACGACCGCGCAGCTCGTCTCCAAGTTCAGGCCTGAATGCGCGGTGATAGGCGCCACTTTGAAGGAAAATGTGGCTTATAGGATGAGTCTATTGTGGGGCGTGGTTCCAGTGGTTTTTGATAAGGTTCACAGAGTTGAATCACTGGTGGCTGATGTCGACGAACAACTAGTTAAGACGAAGATGTTCAAAAAAGGCGATATCGTAGTGATAACCTCCGGAGTGCCTATAAGCTCCAGCGGCTCGACAAACCTTATGAAAATTCATCGAATCGGCGAGTTGGATTGATTCATGCCTGATCGGCGCGCGCCAGAAAAGCTGTTATGAAGAAGTTTCGCGACAATTATTCGTTGGCTGTCATCGCTGTTATTGTCGTCGGTTTGATCCTGCGGCTTTTGTTCGCTTATCACGCTTTTTATGATCCTGAGGAACTACACAGGATAAGAATTGCCAACGCCGAGACATTCTCAAGATTCTTGTTCGAGTCCAAGATGGACTTGACGCCTTTTCTGGACATCTTTCTTTTGCGTTTTTTATGCTCCATATTTGACTTTGAGTTCGCTTTGAGGACCTGTCAGGTCGCAATCAGCGCAATCTATTTGTTTGTTTTATATAAGGTCAGTTGGAGAATGCTTAACAACCGATCGGGCGGGACTATAGTAGTCGCGATGGCGGCATTGAGCCCGTTGCATGTTTTTTACTCCGGGATCGTTCGCTATCACAATCTAAACGCGCTGTTCGTTTTGCTTTCAATTTACTATTTTTACAAGCTTCTTGAGGATATCGAAGGGTATAAACTCTCGCTTGCTTATGGCGTTTCAACCGCCGCAGCGATGATGACCCAGTATTACACAATGTATCTGGTCGGCGCGCAGTTGGTTTATCTGTTTTCATTTCATTCCAAACGGTTGTCTCGATTATGGTTGAAGCTTCTTGTGGCTTTTACTGCGGCTTTCGTGTTTTTTCTGCCTTTTATAAGGGTGTTTCTTTTTCAGATACAAAAGGCTGACTCTAAAGCTCTTGAGTTTTTAGTTTTAATCAATGGATTTCTTTCAAAGGAATTCTTTAATCTTATCGACTCAATATTCGGTTTCATTCTAGGAGACTTTTACTTGATTCACGGCGATGGGATTGTCAATCGCATATTGCTGTTCTCCGCTCTTTTCTTGTTCACAGCGATGTTCACGATTTTTGTTCACAAGATTCTTAAAAGAAAATTGCCAAGGGAGATATTGTTTCCGGCCGTAATTCTTGGGATTGTTCTAACAGTTTCATACGGATTAAGAGATGTTTCCACAGCGGCGATTTCTGCGAAGTATTTCCTTCCCTTTGTTTTTTTACTTTACATGATATTTGCCGGTTTGTTGCTTTCATTGAAAGATAAAGCGACAAAAATAATCCTAGCTGCCGCTGTTTTCGCAATATTGATTCTTGCTCAGGCGAATATGATATCGGCTTTGATGGAAAAGCCAACTGTCGCAACGGCGGCTGAAAGTATTTGTGAAGATATAGTCGAGAATGGAGGCGTAGTCGTTTTCTCGTCTGAAATAACGGGCATCCCCGGCGTCGGGATAGATTATTCTTACGAAACGCCTATGGAGTATTTTGCCGAATACGCTCCTTGCGAGGCTGAAGTAGCGCTGATTGACGACGGGAGATACAAAGGGCGAACAAGACTTAGGCGGGGCAAACTAAGCGTGATAAGAATTATTTCGCCGGGCGACGACGCGGCCGTTAAGACTTTGTTTGAAGAGAAAGAGCGAATATGGATGTTTTTTTACAATCAGGGCCGTAATCCTGAGCAATATCTCAAAAATGAAATGCCGCCGACAGAGGCATACCGGGCGCTGTCGGCATCGATGGAGCCTTCGGAGTCAATTATTTTTAAAGTCAGCCCGAGGAGAGATTACTTTTTGGGCGGGGCGTACTTGTTCGAAAAGAAGGAGAAAAACGCCGCGCGCAGATAGCAATCGCGCGCGCGGCGCAATGTTCAAGTCAGTTTTAATTGTTCGAATTCGAGAAGGAACTTGCTCCGATCTTATCCATAATCTCAATTACGCGCTGTTTGATGGCGTCGAAAGTTCCGAATGTGGATGTGGCTGCCTGCGCGATAATCTGTAGCGAGGCGAATCTAGAAATTTCGGATGCCAAATCGGCGTCGACGATGCTCGATTTCGCCGCGGCGACATTAACCTGAGCGGCGTACAAGTTGTCCACTATCGTGTTCAGCTTCTGTTGTTGGAAACCTATTGAGGCTAGAACATCGTTTAAGTAGTCTATCGAGTCGTTTACAGCGCTGAGAGCGTCGAGCGCGTCTGCGGATGTGCTCAAAGTGACGCCCGCTAGCGCGTTCGTGCCTCCCGCGATGGTGTCTGCCGTTATTTCGGGCATGATTATGGACATTACATTGGCTCCGCCGCTGTCGGGGCCGACTTGCGAGTCTTTTCCGGGCGTAGCGTATGTGCCGTCTAGGAGAGAGACATTGTTGAACTTTGCCGCTTCAGCAGTCGAGGTAATCAAATCCCTGAAGGATTCGAAGGCTGAGTTCAAAGTCTGGAGATTGGCTGTGGTCAATGTCGCGTCGTTAGCGGCGTTAATCGCAAGCTCTTTCATCTCTGTTAAAATGTCGCTTATCTCCATCAGAGATGTGTCCGCTGTCTCGAGAATCGACAGAGAAGTTTCAGCGTTAATCACCGCGCTTTGAATGCCGCCGATTCTCGCGGAGTGGTGCAAGGCAATGCCTACTCCTATGGGGTCGTCGCCTGCGTTGATAATGCGTTGCCCGGTTGCTATTCTTTGTATGGTCGAGTTAAGTTGCCGCTCGAGCCAATTCACTTGCGCCGACCAGAAATCCGAGTTGAAGTTAGCGCTTATGGTCATATTCAGTCCTCCCTGTTGAGACCAATGCCGACATCCTTGCCGACATCATAGCAATATTAAATTATTTTCCCGGGTGTTTTTGTTTGTACTTTGAGTGTTTTTGTTCATCCGTCAGAGCGGATGAATCATAGTATTAATGCTCGTAGCTTCAATTTGATTAATCGTATCGCCTCCTTTCCTACTTGCTTCTATTATAAGCGAAGATGAAAAAATGTAAAGTTTGTGGAATATTTATCGTATAGGTTTTGAGCTGGGATGTGGACTGGGCGGAGCGAGTGGATATAGAATAATTTGAGAGAAACATTTGGAGGTTGGACGATGAGGGAACTTGCGGAACTGCTTTTGAAGAGCGAATGCTTCAAAATGGAAGATGGAGATATGAAGCCGGATATCGCGGCGGCGTTAAAAAAAATAGATTCGGACATTTATGAGCGGTCGGCGAGAAAAAACGGCGGCGAGATATTCTTTTTGAAAAGAGTCAGGCGAGGACGGCGGCTTCTGGTTTTTTCAGTCGATGGAGGGGAACCGGGAAAAGGATTTTTCGGAGAGATTTCGCAGGAAGACATAGAAGGAAAAACTATAAAATACAAGGTTTGCGAAGCGACAGAAAAGAACGCAAAAAGATTGAGAGAAGTTTTTCCTTTCACAAAACCTCGTCCTCTGGGACTCAAGACCAGCTTCGGAATGGGCGACAGAATTGGGATAGCGACTCCCGGACATATTCGAGCGACTCGCGGTTTCAATATGTTTCCCATCTACGCGCAGCAGTCGATACGAGAGATGGAACGGACGGGAAGAACCCCGGAAAATGTGATGGATGCCGCGTGCTGGGCGGTGTTTCAGGAAGGATGGACAAGGCCGTTCGGCGCAGACGCGGACCACTTGAAGACGGATAAAGATGTCCGGGCCACAGCGGCGGCGGGTTTTACTTTTTTTACAATTGATCCTTCAGACCATCTGAATTTCGCCGCCGATTCTCTTTCCGGTTCGGAGTTGGCCGAGGCTTTTGACGCGCTGTTCTCAGATTCGGAGATCAAGAGTTTTTTGATTGAAAGATACTCCGAACCATTCATGTTGCGGGATCCGGAGAGCGGCGCGACTGAACAGTTCAAATATGATTCTAGCGAGTTGCGCCGGATAGCGGTAAAATTCCTTCCCGCCGTTCGCCACACGGTCAAAATGTATAGATTGTTGTTGGAGATTTTTAATGACGCCGACAGGTTCGATTTTGAGATGTCAGTCGACGAAACTCCCGCTCCCACAACGCCGAAGGAACATCTTTTCGTGGCGGTAGAGCTTAAGCGCGCGGGCGTTCCGGTTCAGAGCTTGGCTCCGAGGTATCCCGGCGAATTTCAAAAAGGCATAGATTTTATCGGCGACCGAGATGAATTCCATCAAGGTCTTGAAAGCCATGCGCTGATCGCGCGCTGCATGGGGCCTTACAAATTGAGCATACATTCGGGCAGCGACAAGTTTTCGATTTTCCCGATAGTCGGGAAGACGACTCGCGGCCTGTATCATGAAAAAACGGCCGGGACAAGTTACCTAGCGGCGATTAGAGTCGTCGCGCGAAGAAATCCTTCGCTGTATCGCGAGATACATGAGTTTGCTCTTCAAAGATTTGAAACCGATCGCGCTTCTTACCATGTGACAACCAAACTCGACATGATTCCGAACGTGAATAAGATCGCGGACGATCATCTTGAGTTCTTGTTCGACTCCATAGACGCGAGGCAGCTTATCCATATAACTTACGGGTCGGTTCTGACACATAGGGATAGTTCCGGGTCTCTTGTTTACTACGACCGTATTATGGATACGCTGGACGAAAACGAAGAAGAGCATTATTCTGAACTTCAGGCGCATTTCAGGCGTCACATGGAATCGTTGGGGGCGGGCAAGCTGATAATAATATAATCGTTAGCGGGGCTTGTTGAATAAGCGACAAGGGGAAGAGACTTTATCGCATGATAAAAACGCTTATTCTAGTGGCAATAGCAGTGGCGGTTATTGCTTATGTGAGAAAACGAAACGGGATTGAAGCTCATGTTGGTGTCACATGTGGACACAAATAAAAGAGGAAAAACGACAGTTGAAGACGATAGGAGACACATGTCGAGCGCGAAAACGATAGCGGCGATATTCGTCGCCGCAGCAATGACGATGCTGCCTTGCGCGAAAGCGTCGGGGGCTTGAGGCGCTAGCCGAGGCGTCCCGTTGGGACAGCAGTCAGGACAACAAAAGCAGGCGTCTGAAGCTCGACAGGCAGTCGAGACAGGCTTGAGCTATGTCAAATTGTTCAACCGCGCTGACATTCCCGGCGAGACGGATTTGGGGTTGCCGCAATCTCAACGCGACGCCGTTGTCAGGCGTTTTCTGGATGTTCTGGACGCGCCTCCTTTTGTCGAGCCGGATTCAAAAAGGTTTCGCGACATGCTAATTGTTTTTTCGCCGGAGTTTGAGATTTCCAACACGGCGCGCGCGAGTATGTCTCTGGAACACAAGATAGAACTCACACAGATCAATTCAGGACTGAAGGGTTTAATATTGCACGCGACGTCCGAAGCCGAAATAGACACAACTGCTAAATTGTGGTCGCTGCCGCCGTCCGAATCCAGCTCGTCTTCAAAGAGAGAAGCAGAGTCATGGTTGTTGTTGTGCCATGATTGTCCCGTCGTCTTCGACGCGTCTATGTCAAATAGCGCGAGCCGCGCTTCGGCTTACTCGACCGAACTTATTCCCGCAGGTTCAATGGCCGAGGAATTGGCGTCAGCTAACAAGTCGATTGAAAAGTTCGGGCTTAGGGTTTTACCCTCGAAGCAGACGCGCGCGATTAGATTAAGAATCTATTATCAATAAAATGCGGGCTAATCGATTTCAGCAGTAGAACCATATCCGGATACTGCGGAAAAGCGCTCCATACGCGATTGCCGAATCAATCGTTTCCAGAACTTAACGATAACTTATCAAACAGAAAATCAAGCATATCCACGCGCTCTTCGATGGGAGTGGAGTCCAAGTTGATGACGCACTTCATTCCGACGGCGTCGCATTTCTCTTTTACCGCCTGAGGGTGTCTTTCATGATGAAGGATGTCTCCGCCGGGCAGTTTGCTGGTGAAAGTTGTCATAATCAAAGGCGGATCGTTTGCGTCCATCAATGACAGCATGTCGAGGTCGCGAAGCATCGGCTCAAACTCTTTGGATTTTAACTGCTTGGCGTTCTTTGCGTGATACATGTCAAGCATTGTTTGATCCAATATCATCATCCATGCTTTTACGGTCTTCGGATCGACGTAATTCTCAAACAGTTTTTTCCAAAGGGGGAAATGGTAGGTGGCTTGAGTGGCGATAAGCCCTGCGGCTGTCACTCTTGACGACTCTCTCAGAACAGGATCCTGAGGGGAGGGGTCCGCGAGGTCGTCGTGTGTGGCTATCCAGAGAGAAGACCCGGCTCCGGCGGACTGGCCGTATACGACCACTCTGGTTTTATCTATATTCCAATCCGCTGATTTGTGTCTGATGAACTGCGCGGAACGGGCGATGTTGTCTCTGATAATTTCATGCAGTGGCATGTCTTGGTAGTACGGATAACTGATTGAAGCAAAAGACACTCCGTTTTCGAGACATTTTTTTATATCAGCTTCAGAGGCGTGAGATTTATCTCCGAGATAGAAGCCGCCACCGTGTATGAATATGACGACCGGCGCGGGATTCTCCGTGTTTGCTTTCCAGAAATCAAGGACGGCTCTTTGATGCGCCCCATAAGGAACATCCTTGAACGCAGGCTCATTTTTGATTGAGGCAGCGGCAATCCCTCCGCTTAAAAATAGCGCCAAAACGGAAAATGATAAAATCTTAATCGCGTCGGTTGCCGATAGAAACGTTGATTCTCTGCGGGACATTTCGAAGTATTCACCTTTTAGGGGGTATGCACTTGACTCAACCAACCCCAACCTGTAGTATTGTACGTCATGAGCACGGTGGAGGATTACCCCAAAACACTTATGGAATTCGAAAAGCGTTTTTCTACAGAAGAAGCTTGCAGAGATTATCTTTTCC
>JAKQBV010000119.1 GCA_029573925.1 bacterium | reverse complement strand
CCAGACAATAAAAGGAATGCTGTCCTCGCTCAAGGGCGGAAAAAAAGGAGAGCGCGTCCACATAAAAATCGGGCGTTGAGCGCGCCGAACGACAATATCGGCGGCAAAACATTCTTGCTCTCCGGGTATTGATAAAATCAGCGCGTCGCTTATACTGATTACGGCTCAAAAGCAAAAAAGGGCGCGCTGTCGCGCGGCCCTCAAATATGAGAGGAGAAACACAATGGCTCACAAAATCACAGATGACTGCGTTGCCTGCGGAGCCTGCATGGCGGAATGCCCTGTCGAGGCCATCAGCGAGGGCGATGAGATTTACAAAATCGACCCCGAAACCTGCACCGACTGCGGCTCCTGCGTTGAAGTTTGCCCGAACGACGCCATAGTCGCCGGCTGACAACTCAGTATCGAACATACCGCCCGGTGGTCGCCTTAGCGCCCGCCGGGCTTGTTTTTTTGTCCCCTTTACAGACACGAAAGATAGACTTTTTCTCTAAATAAATATATCATCGCCCTTATAAGGGGGGCCGCCATGTTCATTGACGAATTGAAAGAAATCGAAAGTTTATACGAAGAAGGCTCCGTCCCGGAGCCGGATGAACTCGAAGGGGAATTCTACGTCGTCGTGCCGTGGTTCCCGTGGTTCTCGCTCGAACTGCTCAAGCACAGGAAATCGGCGGACATAGCCGGAGACGGGGAAAATCTCATCCTCGACGGCATAAGCTTCGGCAAATTCAGGCTTGAGAAAGGCTCGGATTCGCTTCTATTGATTACGATCAGTCCGAAAACAGCGTTGTAATGCGCGGCGTCGTCGACAGGCTGCGCCGCCTGCCGGACGGCAGACTAGTCGGCAAGCTATACTACAAGCTTTTCGGCCAAGAGATTTTCCTGATGTTCTTCGAGATGAGAAAGAAGTGACGTCGCGTCACGGCGCGACGGCGGACAGCGTTTCCTTGATGTTCTTCACCACATCGAGCGGGTTTTCGCCGTCTCGCGGGAACACCTCCGCTATTATCTGCGGCCGCCGCGACGGCGTCCTCGCGGAAGCGTAGCCGCCCGCGTCGAGCGCCGCCAGAAACGCCGCCAACTCCTCTGCCCCTATTTCCCCTCCCTCAATTCCGAACGGAGGGTGTTTGTCCCCGTACAAAGGATGCGCGGCGTCCCTTATCACGCAGTTGCCCACATGCGCGTGCTGAAGGAACGGACGGCAGCGGGATATCGCGCCCTGCGCCGTCTCTCCCATCAGCGGCAGATGGCTCAAATCCAGCGTCAGCGAAAAATTCGGATGGTCTTTCACCACCCTCCGCGCTATCAGCGCGGCATCCGCAGAAGACCCTATTATTCGCTTTTTGTCGATTTTAGAGTCGAAAAGCTCCATCGAAACGACTAGCGGCTTCTGCGGTCGGGCTTCCCGGCAGAAAGCGCATAACTCCCCGATTGAATCCACCAAAAACCTGAAAGCCTCGCCCTTCAACTCGGCGGCCACATTCGGACCGCCGCAGAACACAAGCGTCTTCGCGCCGTAGTCCATCGCGTCATCCGCAAGCTGCTTCAGACGCGACACCGCCCTCGTTCGCTCCGTTTCGTCTCTTGAATTAATATTTAAATTTTCCGTAAATATTTCCGGCCCGCAACCGTACGCTATCTCTTTGCCGCTTTCCTCCGCCGCCCGCCTGACCTTCTTGCGGTATTCCGGAGTCTTGATCCACCCCGCCTCGACCGCGTCGAAAAACGGGTCCGCCAAAATCCCCCTGCACCTCTCCACTCCCTCCGCGGTCTCTCCGCCCCGCGCGGGAAACGCCACCGGGTTCATCGCTATTCCCCAGTAATATTTGTTTCCCTTCATTCAGTCCGAGCCTCCGCGTCCGCGCCTACTTCGACGTCTTGGCTTTCGCGTTGTGTTCCTTCCGCTCTTTGTCCCATCCCAGCGAGTCCTTCAGCTTCTTAATCTCCAGCGTCCGTGCAAAGTCCTCTTTCTTGTATTCCACGAAATGGCCCTTCAGCGCGGTGAACATGAAGTGGAATCTCGCGAAATCCTTGTCCTTGTGCGCTCCGAGCAGAATCTTGGTCGTCTTCGACGAAAGCTCAGGCGGGAATCCCTTCTTGTATCCGAATATCCAGTTGCTCTGATACGTCGTGCAATATATCTGCCTATATGGAATCCCGGACGATTGAGAAGCTTTGTCCACCGAACCCGGAGCTCCGCCGCCAATGAGAAGCAGATGCTTCGGAACCGCGAAAACCTCGAAATTCCCCGCCCTCAACGAATCAATCAGAATCGTCATCGGACTTGTGCCCACATATTTAACTTCCTTGTAGAATGACGCCAGCGGCTCCTTAATGCCGTTTTCATGCAGAATGAACCTCGTGCCCAGCGTGTCAGAGCCGCCCCAGACCATCCCTTTAGTGTCGGCCACCGTCATAGCCGAGCTTTTCGCAGACACGTACATGCACATGTCCTCATTCTTCTTTTCGCCCATCGTTAATATAAACGCCGGCTCGAACAGATTCGGGTATTTGCTCATCATGTCAGCGTATTCCAGAGCGTTCACATATCCCATGTCCGCCCTTCCCGCCTTCATCTCCTTCAGAGTTATCTCCGTCGCCAGTTCTCCCGGCGCATACGCCACGGTCGTCGATTTCAAGTCCGCCCCGGTCTTGGTTCTAACTATCTCCACCAAGTCGATTATCATCTTGTTGACTGTGGAATCCGCAAGACCTTGCGCCACCGGAGCGATGAACACTTTCTGCTGAGACAAAGCCGCCGCCGAAACCATAATTAAAGCTGCGACCATCGCCAACATCGTCACTCTTCGCGTTTTCATGGCAGGAAGTCCTCCTTGTCAATTAATGCCTGCAAACCAGTTGTTCTTACACAGAGGCAAATTGAATCTATCACCCTCGAAGCCGAGTGTCAACCCGCAGCCGTCCGCGCGGCGCGATTTATTTCTTCGCAAGATAAGTTATCCCCGGCAGAACAATGTCTCCGACGCATATCTCAATATCCGCGCGCCGACGCGTTTCCGGAACCTGTTCAAACCTTTCAAGGGCGCGGATTTCCTCGTCCGACAACCCCAGAAGCGCCATTCCCTGAGTCGTCTCTGCGGCATCCTCCCTCAAAAAATGAAATCTCTTCCCGCCCGCCTCGCCCCATCCCCTGCCAAATCCCTTAGCAGTCGCCGGAACCATCGCCGCCGGACGTCCTATCTTGTCCGACAGAAACGCCGGGTCCATCAGAGCCCCGCACACGAACACCCTTTCGACGCTCTCCCTCGGATCCACAAATCCCCCTTCGGGATGAAACACCACAGCGAAGATTTCCTTAATCAGCGTTGCTTCAAACATGACATCCCTCCCGCGCGCAAAGGCGCTCAGTCCGCGCGCCTACAACCTCCGCAGAATTTCTACAAGCCTGCGCTCAGTCCATTCAAGCGCCTCTGCCATCGCGTCCGCTCCGGCGTCATACCCTCCCGCAAGCGGAAATCCCTCCGCCGAATCAAAATCAAACAGCGTCCCGAAAAATGCCTCTGACACATCCTCAGGAACCCTGCGGCGCGACAGCGGAGCCAACATCTTCTGAAACTGAGCCGCCTTTTCGTAGTCCCGGAAAACATTCTCTTCGAGCCAATCTTTCAGAGGTCTCTCCTCCGCCCTCCGTCTCCCCGGACAAAAATCCATATCCTCCGCGAACGCGAAAACTTCGCCCCTTGACGCGTCGTGGTAGTGGATGACCGGAAACAAGCGGCATCCGGCAGGCCGCGCGGGATGAATCGAGCACAGCCGTCCTTCAAGAAACGGACATCCGCCTTCGCCCATGCGAATAAGGCATAAAGGATACGCCCCGTACTCCGCCCGTTGTTCGAGAATAAGAAAACTATTTATCAGATCGCGCGTCGGCCGCTTAAAATGCGCCCTCAGCTTTAGCATGTCCACTGTGTTGAGAAATATTTCCAAACCGCTCGCGCAACATACCCCGCAACATTCGCACTCGAATGCCACAAAAGAATCAGGAGCCAGAAATCCCGTCGCGCCGTCCATACGGAAATTCTAGCGCCACCTCGTCCGCTTGGCATATAAAAAACGCGCCAGCCGGGAAGCCGACTAACAAACCTGCTTCCGCCCGCCGCGCGCATCTAGAATTCTCAATCCATATTCTTCATTATTACTTGTTTCTTGCGTCGAAAAGAGGATCGCACAACTTCGTGCCGCCGGAAACCGCAACGGGCTTGCCGAAGTTCTTCTTCAACACCATCAAGTCGCTTATATCTATTCTTCCGTCCAAATTGAAATCGGCGGCGGGATGATACAACTCATCGCCGACGACGGCTCCCAGCCTGTGTTTGAGCGGCTGCAGATTGGCCACATGCACTTCAGAACGGCATGTCGGATTCCCGATATCTCCGCCTCCAGCCCCCGAACTGAAATCAGGCAATTCCACCGGCTGCAATACTATTTCGCCAGAGCCTGAGATAAAAGCCGGTTTAATCATTGTCAAAACACACTCGTTCGGCAAAAAACCTTCTTCGCATCCGAGCAATCTCTTGACCCCTTCATCAATTCCCATATTCGGTATTCTGGCGCGCACGCCATATTTCTTTGCGCTGTCCAAACATCCTTCGCATGTTCCTCTTCGAAGCTTCATCAACGGAATCTGGCCGCTCGGCCATGTCCTGTGGGAAGGCCCCGTCGCGCTAACTCCCTCTTCATAAACCTCCACCACGATATCAGAAATGCTTGATTTCTGTTTTTTGTAATAACCGATGCTCTGTCCATATGGGACAAGACAGCCCGGAATCGCTGCGCCACACGTCTCGATTGTATAACTAGCAAAAGGCGCGGAAAGTTTTATCTCTATGTCGCACTCCTCCGGCCGCAACGAACAGTAATCAATCTTATAGTCAACTCTTTCCGCGGCAACATTCTTGTTTCCGTTCCTGTCCCGACATGAAACATACGCGCCGGGTTGGTCGGAATCGACGCTTTTTGCTTCGCACCTGTGCCAGTTCCCTATTCCGTCAACTTTCAAACACTCTTCCGACATGTCGTCATATCCTGCGTCTTCCAAAGACCATCGGCACCACGCATCCTCGTCCGTTTCAAACATTATCACCGGAGACAAAGTCGACACGATAGAGCCTTTTTCGGGATGCCATTTGTCTTTTTTCGGCGGTTCAAAATCCTTTCTGCAATTGATCGGGCCGGTCGGCACCGGATAGCTGTCGAGCAAAGATGAACTGGCTCCGATCAGGTCGAAAGACACCACATCCCTCGCCGCGACCTTAGTCACATATGGAGACACGGCCTCTGTCGCCTCTTGACCGCCTCCCTGATATGTGGGCATTATCTTCACTCTATAATTGTCATGATGATATGTGGAGATCGAATCCGCGGAAGTTAGATTGTAGGGAAGCCCGAATTTTATCTTCACTTCGGCTTCGCAGACCGCTCCTTCCTCGCACGCGAGCAGCTCGCAGACCGCTCCTTGAAATACCGGAGCTTTATTGAAACACCCATGGCGAATTATATTTATTCGAGATTTCATGGCTCTGTGTTGCGTGGAAACTCCGCATGGCTTGGAAAGCAATTCGCAATACTCCGGGTCGAACATCTCCGTCCACGGCTCAAATGAAAACGCAAACGCATTTTCCTGTTCTGACGAGTATATATTTTTAAAAACAAGGCTCTGCATGAGCAAGTTGGAAGGTGGCGCGCTCCGCTCCAAAGTGCCCATGGCGATTCTAACATAGTAATCCCCTTCTCCGACGGTAATGAAATTGTCCAGCAAATCTAACTTAAGCGACGACGATATGTCGTTCCAAATCACAGGATAATCAATGCACACTCTCTTATTAGAATGATCGCACAAATCGCCGGACGGCGGAGTTTCCTTGCTGCTTCTTCTGTCATGGCAATTGCAATACGCCGGGTCGCCCATCGAAGGATCGTATTTGATTTTGGACTGGTATGCATCCAATCTCTTTTTCAGGATCGGGTCCTGTTGAAACACCACGTCAAGCTCAATTTCGGAGTCAAGCGGAGAACAATCTAGGTTTATTGTTTTCGTGCCGTCCCCGCCGTCGCAGACATAAGGATCGGCAAGATCATAACTGCCGGTTTTTAGAATGCAGAGATGAGCGTTTGCAGTTGCCGCCCACGCAACGACAACTATCGCTCCTAGCACCGCCGCCTTTTTTCCGCGAGTCATCACGGCCTCCATGCGACACCCGCCATAATCAAGCGTCGCATCTTCATTGAATTATTCCGGCCTTGTCTCAATAACGCGCATGTAACAGATTACTGATCGTTACATTATGTTATCACTGATTGTTTTTCATTGTCAACGCCTAGCCACGCGCTAAAGGTGTTTCGATTCTATAGCGCAAACACACAGAACCACGTTTACCCATGTCTGAATATTTGAATGATAGAAAAAATGGCAAGCCGTCAAAACGACTATTTATCGAAATCGACTGTCACGTTCGCGGGTGCGAATAGGAAGACTTGGCTGCCTATCTCGCGCGTAGTCCCATCCAGAGCGAACGCCACTCCGTTCAGGTAGTGTATCGCCCAAATTCTCTCTTCCGGGGTCAACTGGCTGAAATTTACAATAGTCGGATTTCCGTCTTTCAGTTCTTCGGCGGCAATTTTTGCTTCGTCGAAATTGCGCGGGGACATCGCGATTATTTCGTCCCTGTAAAAAGTCTGATCGGCCATCTGTTCATCCCCGCCTTTCGGGCGATATTTCTTATTAATATAATCCGCCGGGCGTGTGTTAAGTTGCAGGATCGGACAAAAAACCGCTTGATTACAGCGCGGCCTCCGCCGCCTGAAACGCCTTCTCAACCGCCTCCTGAGGGGTTTCCGCCTCGACGAACAGAGCGTCGTCGCACCCCATCTCCTTCAGCCGCCAGCTTTTCAAGGCCACAACCGGCCGCCCCGACTTCAGCGCAAGAGCTATCTCCGACAGCGTGCCGTATGCCCCGCCCACTGCTATCACCGCCTGCGACGTGAGAACGTTGACAAGGTTTCTTGCGTGCGACATCCCAGTCGCTACCGGAATAGAAATATAAGGGTTGGCGCTGTCAGGGCTATGCCCCGGAAGTATGCCGAGAGTCAGCCCCCCGGAGAGAGCCGCGCCCTTCGCCGCCGCCTCCATTATTCCGCCCAGACCGCCGCACACCAATATCCCGCCCCGCTTGGCTATTTCTTGCCCGACGGCTTCGGCCATTTCCAATTCTTCCGGGGCGGCGTCCCCCGGCCCCATCACTCCGATTCTAACAGCGCGTTTCATCTTTTCGCCCCCCTCATACACGAGAAAACCTTCGCAGGCATATTTTACCACATATTTGTCAATGTCGCGCGAGCGCCCCTTCCACAATTCGCTTATCAGCGCTAAAATAACATTTGAAAGATGCCGCCGATTATGACATTCTTTGACGCCGGATACAGACAGATGCGAGAGAAGGCGCTGCGCGTCGGGGAATCGCGCGCTCAGACTTACCGCACCGGCAACATGACCCTCGTGCCTGAACGCTTGGTTAGATGCGTGTGGTACGACCAGCGGCTGGACGCGCCCCGGCTGAAAACCGCCGACGGCAGACGCGTCCGCATCCTGTCTCAAGGCGAGTGGAACAGCGGCGCGGGACCTGATTTTTTCGACGGCGCTTTCATAATCGAGGGCGAGGAGCTTGCCAGAGGCGACGTCGAACTGCATGTGCGCTCCGCCGACTGGCGCAGGCACGGCCATGATCGCAACCCCGCTTACTGTTCGGTCGCCCTCCACGTCGCTCTCTGGAACGACTCTCCGGCCCCCTTCGTCCTCAACTCCAGAGGCGAGGCGATCCCACAGGTAATCCTCGCGGACTTTCTCGAATCGGACATCGAATCGCTTGAAAACGACATCGACATGGAGAACTATCCATACAACTGCGACAGCAAAACGGGCCTGTGCAAAAAAGCGGTCGAGCAGAATCCGGATGGTTTCGCCATGCTGCTCGAGATGGCGGGCCGCGAACGGCTGTTTTCCAAATCAACGAGGTTCCGCCGCGAACTGAGAAAACGCGGCTTTGACGAAGTCCTATACATGGGCATGATGGAGGCGATGGGCTACAGACATAACAAAGCTCCGTTCAGACGACTGGCCGACGCCGTTCCCTTGAAAGCAATAAGGAAGGCGCTCTCCGCCTCCCCGGCGCTCGACAGGGGCCTTGTCCTTCAGTCTCTTTTCTTCGGCGCTTCAGGGTTGTTCTCGAACATCGAAGCTGAGTTGTGGGACGAAGAAACAAGGGCGTACTGCGCGGCGATAAACGAAGCGTGGGAGAAACACGGGCATCTCGTCCGAGGCCGTCTAGGACGCTCCGACTGGACGGTGAAAGGCGTCCGGCCGGCGAACTTCCCTCTGCGCCGCATGGCCGGAGCGGCCCGCCTCGTTGCGGAAAAACTCGATGCCGATCCTGCCGCCGCCGCTCTCGGTTTCGCAGAAAACGTTAAATCCGCGCGCGATATAAAATCTATGAAAAAACTCGCCGACGGCATATCCTCCATTTTACGGGTGGATGCCGACAGATACTGGTCTCAATACATGGTTCCCGGCGGCAAACGCCTCGATTCCACGCCACCGCTTATAGGAAAACCTCTGGCGGATTCCATTGTCCTCAACATCATCATCCCCGCGTTGCTCTGCCGCGCTCTAGAACAGGATGACCCCGTTCTGCGAGACAAGCTCATCGACTTGTACTCCGTGTTCCCCCGGCTTGAGTCCCACGGCATAGCAAAGATAATGTGCCACAGACTATGGGGGTCCGAAAAAGGAGACCGCGACATCCTGTCCGTCGAGATGCGAAGACAGGGACTCATCCAGCTGTTCTTTGATTTCTGCGACGAAAACATTCAGGACTGCGAAAAGTGTTCCATGCGAAACATGCTGGACTTCTCCGCCTGACCTCCGCCGCGCCAAATGAGCCAAACTATTGTGCGGGAGCGACGTCCGTTATAAAATGATGAAAATCGGGGAAAGCGGATGCGTTCATCGGCATTGGCATATCTATCAATAGCGCGGCAAGTGTTGCTCGCGCCTGTGACCTTCTTCAGAGGAATGTCCATTACCGAAGGAATCAGGCAGGCGACTTATTTCGCTCTGTTCATCTACTACTTCAGATGCGCGTTCTTTTTCATCGGAAGCTATCGTCAGGGCTATTTTTTCGACCCGCGTTTTCAGGCGATAGCCCCGGTTTCCGCCGCCGCCCTTATAATGCTCTCGCTGGTTCCGTTCCTGCTTCTGCTCATTCTTTATTCCCAGTCTATTTTCCTCTACCGCATCGCAAACTTCTTCGGCGGCACGGCCAACCTTGAGGCCGCGTATAAAATTTTCGCCTTCGTTCTGTTCCTTTCTCTTTTCCAGTTCATACCCGTAATCGGAACAATAGCCCACATTTACGCCATAGTCCTTCTGATTATCGGGGTCAGAGAAGTCTTCAATGTGGACTGGATATCCTCTACCCTTGCTCTTTTCTTTTCATTCGTGTTTACTGCCGTCCTTTACCTGTTGTTCCTGTTTCTTCCCGCATATCTTCTTAAGCTTGTGTTCGTGTCGATATAGAATCCCAATTTCACAGACAAAGAAAAAAGCTCCCTTCGAGTATCGAGGGGAGCTTCGAAATCACAAGTCGGTTTTTTTATATCTATACGGCCCTATAAGATGCTACTCCACATTCATTATCGTCGGGGTGATGATTATAACGACTTCGGAATCCGTGATTTCTTTGTATTTGCGCCTGAAAAGCGAGCCGATCACAGGGAGTTTGGAAACTAGCGGCAGTGATACGGAGGTGAGGCTTTCACTGGACCTGACCATGCCTCCAAGTATGATGGGCTGGCCGTCTTTGCACTTCACCTCGGTATTTATCTCCCGCGTTCCAAGTATCGGGCCTTCAATGCTCTTAATCTGGTTGGCGGATATGGCGATATCCAGCACGACATAGTCGTCAACAAAATGAGGCAACGCGGTGAATGTGAATCCCTCCGTCGCATACCTCGTCTCCTGAGTCTGCATCGTGGTTCCGTCTTCCCGGGTGGCTGTTCCGTAAACGATGTAAGGCCGCTGGTCAGAAAAATCGAATGAGACCGAAGAGCCTTCGGGAGCAATCATGGTCGGGTTGGCCACAACGCGTCCGTTGACCTTCTCGACAGCGACCTGAAGAGACGAGGCGAATGAAGCGACGTGGTTCGTAAGTGTGTTGTATATCATGAACATGCCGCTCATCTGATCAAGGTCCGGCGCTCCTCCGTCTATGAATGTCGTGTTGTCGTCTTCGCCGCCTCTGCTAAGTGAAAAATCCCCGTATGATTCGGCCACGTCTCCGCCTGTTACGAATTTGCCGTCAGCCGCCACGTAAGCAAGTTTATATCTGTCAACGTCCGTCTGCATAAGCTCGACAATCTGAACGTCGAGTTTAAGCTGCGGGTACGGCTTGTCTATTCCGGCGATGATTTTTTTGATTATTTCCATTTCCTGCGGTCGAGCAAGAATCATCACGGCATTCTGCTGTGTGTCCGGGGTGATGACCCACTTGTGGCCTTGAGAAGGATTCTCTCCGCTCAGCCTCTCGCCTGATCCCACCAGCTTGGCAGAAGGCATCGCAAAGAAGCCTCCGTCCACCACGCCTTCCTTGTACGGCTCCGATTGCATTATGTTGTCGACCAACTGCGCCGTTCTTATGGAATACACGTATTTCAGCTTGACCGTCTCCAGCGAATATGTGTCGAAGACGCTGGTGTCCACCGCTTTGAGAAGGTCCACAACCCTCTCCATGAACTGTTTCTGGGTGGATATCACCACTGAGTTAGTCTGATACTCATAAGAGAACTTTGTAATTCTGTTCATGTTGCCTGATTGGGCTTCCGACCCGAGTCCGGGCTGCTTTACAAGGTTGTCGAGAAATTTTGATTCCATCAAATCAGTCACATTTAGATATTTCAACTTCACCACTCTCGTAATGTACTGTCTGTCTTCGACGTCAAGCCCGCCCAGAATCTGCATCAGGCGCTCGTATCCGGATTCGCTTTCGGTGTATGTTATCGAATTGGTCGGCTCGCTGAACAGCAAGTTGTTAAAGTATTTCTCAAGAGGCTCGATAAATGACTGGTTGTCCGAGCCGTATAGGTCCCTTATGCTGATGTATTTGAGCGGTATGGTCTTGATAATCGTTGCTCGGAAAGGAACGTCGATTCCCTGAATGAGGTTGTAAAATCTATTGTAAATTTCCTCTTCTCCGACGAATATGATTGAGTTGCTGTGAAAATCCAGAGTTACGGTGTTTATGGCGACCTCGTTGGCGCTGTTGCCCGAATACATGGAGGGAGCTTGTCCGGCGATTGACAGCCCTCCGAAATACGGATTTACCGTCATCTGCCGCAGTTCGGTAGCAAAAGTCCCTGTGGAATCCAACTGTATGTACTTCAACCTTATTATCTTCGTCACCTGCGATGTCTTCTTGGTGATTTCCCTAACGGGAACGTCCAGCGTGGCTATTAGCTCTCTTGCCCTGCTCAGGTCTTTTTCGATTCCTCTCATGAACAGAAGGTTGGCTGACGCGTCGCAAGCGACATCCGGGGCGACTGACCTTACTTTTGTGACCAGATCGCAAGCGAACGAGTGCCTCGGCTGCACAACCACGAAATCCGTCGGTGTTGCGGTGTCCTTGTAGACGCTTGCCGTGTCTTGCGTGATCACTCCTTTTTCAGCGGTCGATCTTGTCATAATCGCGTAGTAGTCGCCGAATTTTCTCCACGACCAGTTGTTGGAAGATGTGATGATGTCGAGCGCGTCTTCAAGAGTGATATGCGAAAGAGTGATGGTGATTCCCGCGTTGGCTCCCGCGCCGCCGCTGGTCGTCGACTGTGTCTGAACCAAAGCGGCTTCAACTACGATATTGGCCCCTCCCGCCGCTTCCGAAAGCAGCCTTATGGTCTGGGATATATCCGCGTCCTGCAAAATCACAGGCCCGACTATGTAAGGCGATGTGTCCATCCCTTTAACTCTGGCCGGAACGACGAACTCGCCGGCCTTCCCCATTGAAGCTTTGGGATATGGAATCTGCGTTGTCCCAGTTTTCTGGTCGCCGGGGACTTTTATCTCCGGGGGAAGGGATTTAAATGTGTCTGTAAAAGATTGGGATTGGGATTGCGGGGAGAATGAGAAAGAAGAAACGGACTGTTTTGCTCCGCCGGCGTACATCTGGAATGTCTGTCCATCTCCTGAAAGGTCGAAATCGTAATCCACGTTGGAGTTCAACCGCACTGTCACGAACGTTGATGTCTGAGAATTAACCGAAACTTCCCTTACGGACACTTTGTTGACGTTTCCTCTATTGACGTCCAAGTCTTGATAGGGAAGGCTTGAGCGCGTGTCATAGAATTGAATAAGCAGATGCGGGGGGGTTTCGTACTCCTTGACCCTGTAGCGAATCTTTCCGGACGCCTTGAATTCCAAGACGACTTTGCCGTCCTGCTCGCGGAAATTGACTCTGTTCAGCTCGATGACGGACTGCGCGAAAGCCGTCGAACCTGCCAATGTCGCGAGCATCGCCAAAGCGATTGTTTTCAATATGATTTTCATATTTTCAGATCAATCCTGCCTTTCGCTTGTTTGTTTCTCCTGCGCCTGAAGGTAGTCGTTGAACGTTCCGGGTCTGCGCTTTTCGCCTTCTTCCCCTTCTATCTCCGTGCCGAACTTCTGTTCCAGATATTGTTTGTAAAGGTCGTTGATGTTCAACCCCGGCAGTTCGGGATACATCGCTTCTTCGGGAAGGGTGGCGATTCTTTTTCTGGTAAACATCGTGAGTTGAACCTGCCGGGCGTCTTTTTCAAGCAAAACTTCGTACTGAGATATTTTTTTGACGACAGCTTCATTTTCAAGGATGTCGCCCTCGCGGACGATTTTGATGAGTTCGCCGACCTCGACCATTGCTATCTGTCCGGTGGGAGTCATGGCAGTCCCGATAACCCTGAACTTTTCCGGGTTGCTGCGTTTCATCACATCTATCGGGCCGCCGGTCATTGAGACGGGAACGAACGGGTCCATTCTTCCCGTGTCTTTTCTGAAGTTCGGATAAATCATATCGAAACCGGCCTGTTTGATAAGTTCCGAAGCGGCGTCGTCTTTCTGCTCTTCAGGTTTCTTTTCCGACTGCTCGCCGTCTTTTTCCGGATCCCAGTCAAGGCCTCCTGTTTCTCTTAGAGGAGAGCCTTCGTCCGGTCTTCTGGAAGAGGTCACGCCTCTGTCTCTAGAGTCTCTCGACGCGCGTGGGGCGGAGTCTCTTTTCTGATCCGTTTTCGCCGCCGGCGCGGAGGGTTTGGCGGCCGGAGTCCGCGACGAACAACCGGACGCCATAAAAACCAGAATTAAACAGGCTGCAAAAACCGCCGACGCCGCCGAGCCTCGCATTATTCTTTTCATGTTTGCCGGTTTAGGCAGTTTCATTGATCAAACTCCGGCTGTTGCTGTTTCTGTATGTAGAATGTCAGCGGCATGTCCACGCTCAACATCACATGTTCGCCAATTTCAATTTCCTGTTCCGCTCCGCCGTCTACGGAGTCAATCTTTCCGGGAGACAGAGACAAGCTGTCCACGACGACGAGTTTCGGAAAAGTCGTCAGCTCGTTCATGAAGTTGTGCAAATTGCGGAACGTCCCTGAAGCTTTGAACTCAATATCGCTTGTGGAGTATTCCTTCTTTTCGTCGAATTTGATTTTTGCTGGGTCCTTAGTCGCGGCGGCAGGCGCTGGTCTTGATGCGCCTTCTCTTGCCACGCTGCTTTTCGAGCCTTTCCTTCCTTTGGTGGACGGTTTTAGCGATTCCACGTTCATGTTGGTGGCTTCCGCCAGATTCTCCACAAGCACCAGCACGCGAGGTATGAAAACATTTTCCGGGAAAAATCTTTCAATTCTCACTATCTCGGATTTCAGCCGCGCGATTTCCTGTTTTGTCTCCTCGAGTAGTTTCTGTGTGACTTGTATTTCTCTCACTTGTTTTTGTTTTTTCGCGACGATTGTTTCCAGCTCCGTTATTCGCGCCTGCCTCGGCTGATAGTAATAAATGAAAAACATCGCGCCGAGGGCTATCTCGGCAATCAAGCCGATGATTATGAGAAGGTTTTTATTGGCCGACAGCGAGCCGATTTCCATTATAAATCCTCTGGCGAAATCTCGTCTTCCTTTTTGTTTTTGTTTCTAGAATCGTCTTTGGCTCCGCGCCGCGCCGACGCCTTGGCCGAGGCGGCTCCTTTTTTTTCTTCCTCAGGTTTAGCGTCTTTCGCGGAAAGCTTCATATCTCCCGTTATCTTGAAAGATTTCGCGAACGCTTCCGCTTCCCCGCCTTTTGAGCCTGATTTCTGCGCGGTCGCCTGTTCG
The DNA here is from genome assembly GCA_029573925.1 of bacterium. Lineage (GTDB taxonomy): Bacteria > UBP15 > UBA6099 > UBA6099 > UBA6099 > UBA6099. Next base: position 5,541 of record JAKQBV010000119.1, on the reverse strand, counting down.
AGCGTTACGGTCGTCACATATGGTATGGAATTGAATTGAAGCATAAAGAAACCTATAGAAGAATAGCTGAAGGTTTTTCCTTCAAGGCTATACGCGCCGCTTCTTTCCCCTTCGAACTTTGTGAGCCACACATCTTTTGGGATTTTGGCTCTCACCTCGTCAAAAAAGTCGACCCACTGTCTCTGGTTGCTCGATATGCTGTTGACGAAATCGCGTTTGCCCTGCAGATAGTCTTTTTCGGCTTTTGCTTGTTCAAATGCGTCGAGGGTTTTTTGAAAGTCCCGCAACTTGAAATCAAGGTCTCTTATTTCGGCTTCGGCGGCGCTGATTCTGTCGCTGGTTACGTACATGACGCCCAGAACTCCCGCCGCCAAAACTATCGTTAGCAATATCAGGGGCCAGAGGGGCATCTTAAAGCCTTCTCCCGCCTCTATCATTACCTTGGGTTGCAGGTTTACTCTAATCATCCGGTCAATGCCTCTCCGCTAGCTCAGGGAACCGGCCTGAGTCGCGCTTCCGAACTCGTATGTCGGCTCGACAGTGACGTTCAGGCAGTGTCTTCCGAGAAATTTCTGAGGCATCTGCCTCATCGCAAGACCTAGGGCCACGCCCATGTACGGAGCCATCTTCGCGACCGCTTCGTCCTTCATGTCGCCGATGTAAAAAATGTTCTTCAGAGGGTTGGCGTACGCCACCGGTATTCCGAGGTCTTCCTCAAAGAACGCCGCGACGCCCCTCAGAAGCGAGCCGCCGCCGGTGAGGAGTATCTTGGTTACTCCCTCGCCCCGGTACTTGGAAGTGTAGTACGCCAGCGACCTTCTGATTTCTAGGGCGAGGGTTTCGATGTGCGGGCGCACCAACTCGTGCGCATCCCTCTCCTCTTCGGTAATCGGCGCCCTCTCTTCGTCGATGAAGGCGACGGCTTTTTCCCTCTTCAGTTTCTCAGCCTCAAGATATGTCAGCCCGTAGCCCGACTCTATCGCGTGAGTTAGAGTGTCGCCCCCGACCGCGAAGACTCTGGTGAATCTTAAAACGCCGTTCTTCAGTATATTCAGGCTCGTCGATGTCGCTCCCATGTCTATCAGCAGAAATGTCTGAGTGAAAGTGTCCTGATCGTCGAACAGTGAAGACTCGACCACAGAGCGCAGCAGCACGAACGGGTCCACGTCTATCTCTACGGATTCAAGCCCGGCCACATGCGCGGCCTCTATCCGCCTCTGGACGGCTTCCCTGTGCGCCGCCACGAACAATACGCTCGTCTGCTTGACCTCTCCCTGCTGCATTTCGCCCAGCACTTCGTAATCGTACTCCATCTCGTCAAGCGGGAACGGCAGGAACCTTTCCACTTCGCTTAACGCCGCGCCTCTTATTTCCTTGTCATTCAGATTCACTCCGGGCACGGACACCTGCCGGATAACCACCGCCCTGCCCGGCAGCGAGCAGACCACTTTCTTTTCCTTAAAATGAAAATGCTTCACGATCTGAGTGAGGGCTTCGCCTATGGCCTCGGCGTTGTTTATCACGCCGTCAGTCACCGAACCGAGCGGAGTGGCGGCGTAGCCGACGTTCACAAGTTGGAGTCCCTGCGAACTGGTTCCCGACTGCGCCAGCTTAATGAACCGGGACCCTATATCCAGCCCCAGCTTCGCCTGCGGCCCTCTGGACAATAATTTGAATTTGGCCATCTGTTCTTTCCAGTTCCGATTTACGCTGTATTATTATACAAATCACAATAATTTGTAAATTGGCATCACAAGAATATATATAAATAGCGCGCGCCGCGCCGGGCATTCAATTCCACCGCGAATGCCGCTCATTCATATTCTCAAGCGGGATTTTATCACGATATTACTTATTCTTCTCTATTTTTCTGAAAAAACAGCGCGGCGGCTATCTCTCGCGCGGCAATATGTATTCTTAATGCGATTAGTCAGTGTTTGAAAAAATCGGCCGGGGTCAGTTCGCGGGCAGGAACGGCAGGTTGCCGGGCGTCGGCACTTCCCTCCAATCCAGAGGAATGCCGCCTAGTTGTCCAAAATACTGCCTGATAACGGCGTCGTGTCTGACTGAAGAGTCCTGATCAAGCCTCATGTGAGTCCCGGGCAAAGCTCCCGCCGCGCCCGCGAACACATGGCCTCTGATGTTGAATTCGCTGACTCTTCCCGCAAAAGCGTCACTGCCCCCTCCGAACCAGCACGACAGATCGGCCACCGGGTCGTCCATGAATTCGGGGTCTTCAAGCGGCTTGCAGAGGTTGCTGTAGTCATATTCATAACCGCTGAAGTTGAGGGAGCCGCCTCGCCTGCTGAACATGGCGTTCGGGTCGCTTCCCGCCCCTATTCCGCCTGAGTAAAATATGCCCATTGCGGCGCATTCCTCGTCGAGCGGCGGACGGTTTTCCGGGTCCAAAGTGAAGGTAATCTCCGTGCAACCATCAATAAGTCCCCCAAAACCGTAACCTGATATAATGTCGCCCCACACGCTCAACCCGCCGCGCGCAAGAACATACCCTACGCTTCTTTCTTCCGTGTTCGGGTTGTACGTCAATATGTCCGCGCGCCGGTTCGGCCCCAGATATATGTTGCCGTGCTTGAATGTTTCATAATATTGAAATGGTTTGCCTTCCTGATCTTTCAAATTATGGAGAACAGGCGGCTGTGCGCTTCCTCCGGCAACTATCGCCCCTCCGTTCCATATCCTTATCGGGTCCATCGCGGGCACGATCTCAAGGAACGGCAGGAACTGTTTAAGCACAGTCGTGAAAATCATCGACGCAGCGTCCCATCCGGGTTCGAGCAGGCGAAAATCCCCGCGCGTGTACAGCGTCCCGGGGTTCACCGCCGTCGCGTATGTGTTCACCGTGCCGTTGATGTCCAGATATGTCGCGAAATCAATCAACGCGTTGTTCGTCAGGTTCATCTCCGGCCACCACGGCATCATCCCGCTGATTATCGGATTGAGAACCGCGAATGCCACATCGCAGAGGTTTATCTCAAAACCTAAGATGTCCATTGTTAAAGCCCCGCCGAACGCAAGGCCCAGTATCCAACACAACAACTGATCCAGCCTGATTATCATGTCGTATCCGCTGGACTCGTCTTTGATGATGTGTCCATCGGAGTAAATCGTTCCGCCTTCGATCCGCACCCAGTCGGCCATGAACGTGCGGCCGTTCACAAGAACTTCCCCCGTCACCAGCGCCGAACCCAGATGCCAGTGCGGCAGGCCTAACTTCCATGAGGGCACGCACAATTTTTCGGGATTCGGCAATCCAAATATGTCAAAAAGCCATTCCAGAGGGCATACTTTGGGAACCACTATGCAATATATTCCGAGCGCCCCGTCCTCTGTGCCGCAACTGTGATACGAAGACCTGAACCCGACTCCCATCACGCCGTCTATGAATACGAAGTCTCTGAACTCGTGCCTACCCATGAATGCGAACGCGTATCTGTTTTCGCTTTTGCCCACGCAACAGGATATGAAATTGTCCAGATTGATTCCGCCCATGATTACGCAAGCCAGACATCCTATGTCGAAGTGCGGGTCTAGCACGAACCTGACTTTATTCTTTAGCGATTTGTCTCTGTGGCCGTCCGCTGAAGCTCCGGGGATATACGCGGCCTCCTCGCCTTTTACCCAGTGGCCCCCGTGCTCGTCCCACTGGTCGAACAAGTCGAAAACCTGTTCTGTGCCGCTATGCCATAATTGATATGTGTTCCGGTTCACGTTATGGATGCGCCGTTTTTCCGGTTGTTGCGCCGTGCCGTTGAACGACGCATTGTACGGGGACGGGTCGGGGTTCATCGTCGATATGAACTTCGGGAAGCTCGGCTCTAGGCAGTCGTCCGGCAGCGAATTGCCTGAGTCATCGCAAACATACTGTTCGCCGACGTCTCCGCAGTCGCCCAGCGTGGACGTCACGCTCCCGGCCGGGCCGAACTTGCAGTATTTCAAGCCCATGACTTTCGAGGAATCGCTGTAGAGAACGCTAGCCTCGGTGTACAAGGCGTCCATCCTGTCTTCCCATTTCGCCCAGTTGACCTTGGGAATGTCTATTCTTACAGGCAGATGCACATACACTATGTCGTGAGTGAGACTGACATTGAAAATCGTCCCCGGCTGCCAGTCGCCCTCCGGGGATTCGGGAAAACTGACGCTTATCATTTCCGGGGGATCGAACAAAGCATTGAGAGCCGCCAGTCCGCCTAGCGGAATGCCGGCAAGGTCCGCGCCGAGAAACGCCCGGCTCCTGAACCCGTCCCACCAGCCGTTGATGTGTATCGGCCCGTTTATGTCGGTCGCGTATGTGAGCGTGAGATCGACGTACTTGTCGATGACTCCCGAATACAGAGAAGGAGGGGCAAGGTCGTTTTAACCGCGCGTCTGACGATGTTCGGCCCGGACTGTACCTCTCCCACAGAAACGATGGAAAGCCTTATCACATACTGATTGCAAACTCCGGTTCCCTCCCGCGCCTCTTTGCACGCTATATCGTAACCGGTGTCGCCCGGCTGTATCCCCGAAAAATTGTCATTGCAGAGGGTGAAGAATCCGGTCGTATACCTTGCTCCGGAGCTTTGTTTCTGATTGTCAAGCGGCATGGTCGTAGCGCTGATAGACTCGCTCCAGTCCTTCCAGCCCATGCTTCCGTCTCCTTTGGCAGGCCAGTAGAACAAGGGCTTGTAATCGGGACATTTAGTGCGGTCAGTGCCGTCATGGCATTCGTAGTCAGGCCCGAAGTGTATATAGTTTGCGTACAACTGTTCGTTATAAGGCCAGCAGGGCAACTCAGCTTTCGCGTGTGCCACGGACGGTATGCTGTCCACTTTCGGGTTGCAGGCATGCGCCCACACATCGCTCCAGCCCATCGCGCATTCGTCTCCGCAGTCAGACCCGCTTTTTGCTCCTGTCAGATCCTCGATAATGTCCCATCTTTCTTCTTTTGTGAGGGCGTCGTCGTGAAAAAAGTACGGGAAGCACATATCCGCCGGGCGCTTTGATCGCTGGAACAAGACGTCCTGAATACCCGATTCAGCCACATATAGGGCCTGCTGCGCCAGCACGTTTCCGTTGGCGCTTCGCGTCTCGTTCAAGAGCATGAGCGAGAACGACGCTCCGACAAGTCCCATTACGGCTATCGCCATTAGCGTGACCATCATCGCCACGCCCCGCTCCCGGCCCTTGCCTGTTATTTCTCTGATTCGGGTTTTCATAACCGCCCCCCGGTCAAGTGTTTACGTTTTACGCAATTCTTCCGTCAGTTGGATCTCACTGGCGGACACCACGGGACTCCTGAGTCGCCTCTTATGTCCGCATCGCAGCAGTCCACTATCGTGTCCCTGTCCGAGTCCTTCATCAGCGCCGACGTGTATATATTTCTCGGCGCCACCCCCGTCTGATACGTATACTCGACATCGTACGTCGAACTGGTTGTCGATTCCTGCGCCGGCAGTCTTCTCGCGTATTTTACCGCTATCTTAACCAGCCACACGCACTGGGATCCTTCAACAAGTCCGTTGTTGCTGTTTATCGTCTGAT
>JAKQBV010000113.1 GCA_029573925.1 bacterium | reverse complement strand
CGCTCGTGCCAGAGAGCCATGTTTTCCATTGCGGCGTGGGCGTTCGCCCGCAGAACTCTGGCAAGCCCCGCCAGACGCTCGGCTGTGATCGGGTTCCTCTTGTGCGGCATCGCCGACGAGCCTTTCTGTCCCTTCGCGAAGAACTCCTCCGCCTCGCGGATGTCCGTTCGCTGAAGCCCGCGCACTTCGGTGGCTATCTTCTCGATAGTGCCGCCGACCACCGCCAGAGTCGACATGAACTCCGCGTGCCTGTCCCTCTGAATCACCTGCGTGGCGATAGGCGCGGCCTTAAGCCCAAGCCTGCGGCAGGTGTCTTCTTCGACATCGGGGGGCAGGTTCGAGTAAGTTCCCACCGCTCCGGAAATCTTGCCGACAGATATCGTCTCGCGCGCCCTTTCGAGCCTTTCGAGGTTGCGCCCCATCTCGGCCAGCCATAGCAGCATCTTCATTCCGAAAGTCATCGGCTCGGCGTGTATGCCGTGCGTGCGGCCCACCATGACGGTGAACTTGTGCTCTTTCGCCCTACGCTCTAGTATGGCTCGAATCTCTTTCACTTCCGCTATGAGCGCGTCCGCAGACTCGCGCATGCGGAGCGCCTGCGCCGTGTCCAACACATCCGAAGATGTCATCCCCATGTGGATGAATCTCGAATCCGGCCCGACGTTCTCCGCCACGTTCGTCAGGAACGCTATCACGTCGTGATCGGTCTCTTTCTCTATCTCGTCTATGCGCTGAATCGTGAATGCGGCTTTCTTTTTGATTGTCGACAGCGCGCGCGCGGGGATTTTTCCCTTCGCATGCCACGCCTCGCATGCGGCTATCTCCACGTCCAGCCACTTCCTGAACTTGTTCTCTTCCGACCAGATCGAGCGCATCGGCTCGTATGTGTACCTGTCTATCATCTCGTCGAACCGCCCTCCGAAAAGTAGTTCCTATAGCCCGAAGTCCTCAGGCGCTCGGATTTCTTTATCACCGCTTCCGCCTGCTGCGCCCTGAACCTGCCGTAGCGCGAGGCAAGCTCCGGCCTGCCCAGAGCCAGTATCTGAACAGCCAGCAGAGCCGCGTTCTTGCACCCGCCCACAGCCACCGTCGCCACAGGCATCCCGGCGGGCATCTGAGCTATCGACAACAGCGAGTCCAGCCCCAGCATCTTCGACTCCATCGGAACCCCTATCACCGGCAGGTTCGTAAGCGCCGCGACCACTCCCGGCAGGTGCGCCGCCGCCCCCGCCGCCGCTATCATCACTTTCCCGCCATTGTTGTCAAACGTCGTCACTATTCTTTTGACATAGTCGTGCGTGCGGTGCGCAGACGCGATATGCGCCTCGTACGACACGCCGAAACTGTCCAGAGTTTCAAAACACGCCGTCATGCTTTTAAGGTCGGAATCGCTCCCCATAACAACCGCCACATCAGGCGACTGTGTTCTCTTCTGCTTGCTGGCGGCTTTCTTTTTCTTTTCCATTTATCATTTTTCTCCCTTAAGAGTGTTTATCCTTGATTTCCTGATGTTCCGTTTCGGGGCTGTCTTCGGCAGTTCGTCCTCCACTTCCACCCTTATCGACGCCACGCCGTCCAAAGCCCATTCAGTCAGTTTCCCCGCCCTTCCGTCTTTCCTCCCGTCTTCCTCGTCATAATCTTCCTCGTCCTCTTCGTCAGGCCCGGAGAAACCCAGAGACTCAATGTTCGCCACAAGCTCGTTGTTCATCGGACGACTCGAAAACTCCTTCAACACTTCGTCCAGACTTTTCTCCTTCTTTCTTTCTCGAAGGAAATGAGGGTCTTTTTCGTCCTGCCGCTCCTGCCCCTCGACTTGTATCTTAATCAACAACATTTCCGGAGCCGCCGACGGAAGTTCTCTTGCTCCGGAGAAGACGCTTATCACCGCGCGCCCCGGAGCTATGTCGGCTGGCACTTTCAACCATATTTTTTCCTCGACCGTCTCGCTCCGGTACGGCCTCACAGACACCTTCAGCCCCAGCTTCTGCCCACGCTTCACCATCGGCGGCTTTTCCTTTTCCTTGCTTCCCTTTTCTCCAGCCGCGCTCGGCTCTTTTTCTTCGGCTTTTGCTTCCGTCTCGGAGGCGGATGCCGCATTTTCACCCGTCTTCGTTTCTTCCGCTTCCGGCTTCTCTTCGTCCCCTCCGTCTATCTCCACTTTTTCTATAAGCGCGTAAGAGTTCCTTGAATCTATCTCTACATTCAGGTTCAGCTTGCGCGCTTCCGCGTCCGCGTATTTGTTGTCCTTGAGCAGTTGAAGAGCCGTCACGAACTCCACCAGAGACAACGCCGCGATGTCGTCCCCGTCGTAAAACATGTTTTCCCTTTCGACCGGCTTTTCGCAAGCCGAGCATCCGATTGAAAACGACACTCTGGAGGTTCCTTTGCCGAGCCTGTCGATAGTGTTGTCGAGACTTTGGAGCGCGGCCATCGCCGCCAGATTGCTCAACAAATCCTCATCCCGCGCCACCTTGAACGAATGCTTCTCCGTCTTGCCGATATCGCCGTCAGTGACAGTAATGTCGAACGGTATCAGCAGAGGAAAACTGTCCAGACGTCCCACCAGAGCCGGACCGCGGTCCTGAGTTATCTCTCCTCGCAACGCCCCGGTCGCGGCGGCTTTGAACGACATGTCAGTGCCTCTCGCCACCGCGAGCACCGGCGCGTCCGCCAGCAGATACCTAACATCTCCCTTCCTGAACAGCGGATGCCCGAACATCAGGGCTTGCTTGCCGTCCACGTGCGTCACCGTTCCCGCCGCTGACACTTCCATATCTCCCGTCAGAAGCAACACGGCCACCGAACTGCCGGGTTTTATCTCCGAACCGGGTCCGATTACGGTGTGTCCAGTTTTCGCCCCTGCCCATGCGCCGCCCGCGTCCGTCACCTCTATTCCCGTTCCCTCGAACAATCTCTTTGCAAAAGGCATCGTCCGCGCCGTAACCCCGCGAACCATAGCTGGAGCCGCCGCCGCGCTCGCAAATAATGTCCCCTCTCCCACATCCCCGCCGGGTTCATAACTTATCCTCTTGTAAACCTTGCCGCCATGCTCGAAAGGCGCGTCGAACTCGACCGTCCCGACCCTCTGCACGTCATATTCTGCGGCCTTCAACATGGACGCGATATCCGTAACTCCGCCCAGATGGTGGTCAGTCATCGGAAACGTCATTGAAAGCGCCCCGACAAGCCTGTCGCCGATATATATCGGCGAACCGCTCATGCCCATCGACACCCCGCCGTATTTTTCCCGCTCCGGCCCGGTCAACTCTATCAGTATCAGCGGCCCCCCGCTGACCCCGGCCCCCTGTATGACTCCTTTGACCTTCACCGGAAATCTCGATATTTCAAGCCCCTCGAACACCGTCAGCCCGTATCCTTCCATTCCGGGCTTGACCTCTGAAGCGGACATATACAAAACAGCCGGAGCCGCCCCGGAGACTCGCGTCATCGCCCCGAAAACGACCGTCACAAGAACCGCCAGCGCTCCGAGCATTATCCTTGCTTTTGGTTTAATCATTATGTTCCGCCGCGACCGCGCGCCTATTAAAATCCGCGTGGCGGCGCGGCAACAATCTCCACATCTATACCTCGCGCCTTGCTCCCGGCGCGCGTTCAAGTCTAATATTATATCTTATAACCAAATCAAATTAAAACCCCTGCCAGACCTCGCCGCGCCCCGCTCCCTCTTTTTCCTCCTCGATGGCGAAATCCAACAAAAACATTGTAAAATTCAATATCAGTTGTCTGGTTTCTAACCGGCGCCGGGAGATTTATTTATGATTATCACAAATTTGAAAATCGAAGGTTTCAGGTCCTTAAAAAAAATCAACCTAGACCTCATGCCGATAAACATCCTCATCGGACCAAACTCCAGCGGCAAAAGCAATATAATCAGCGCGCTTGAGCTACTTTCCGACGCTATCTCCGGCAAACTCCGCGACGCCATTATGAAAAAACACGGCGGCATGATTCCAATCCTATGGAATGGAACTGCAAAAGAAATTATATTTGAGGCAACAATGCGCTCTCATCGTTTTGGATTTAACGAAAACTCGGAAGGAAACGCTTTCAATTTAGTAAAAAGACAATATGTTTACGATT
>JAKQBV010000096.1 GCA_029573925.1 bacterium | reverse complement strand
AGCGTCCTCTGTCTTCTGATTATCAGCATCTTCGCGCCCTTCCCATGTTGTGTTTCAGATGCGATAATTATGCCATATTAGTCGCTTTTTGTCAACCATTTTTTAAAAGAATCTGAAATCATGAGAAAAACAACAGCGTCTGCTTACAGGCCTATTATAAAAATGAAAAGCGGCGTCGTCACTACCCGAATTGAAAGTGACATCAACCGAGATCAAAGCGAAAGGAGAGCAGGGCTACTTTGATTTTCCCTGATTCGCCACCGCGTCTTGAGCGGCTTTGAGTTTTTCAGGGTCTCCGAGATAGTAATTTCTGATCGGCTCAAGGTTGTCGTCAAGCTCGTAAATCAGCGGAATTCCGGTCGGAATATTTAATTTCAGTATGTTGGTTTCCGATACGTTGTCTAGGTATTTGACCAAAGCGCGAAGGCTGTTGCCGTGAGCCGCGATAATTACTCGTTTGCCGTTCTTGACCGCAGGAGCGATTTCGTCTAGCCAAAGCGGCATGAATCTCGCGACAGTGTCTTTAAGGCATTCTGTCGCCGGCAACAGCGCAGGGTCGATGTCTTTATATTTGCGGTCATTGGCGGGATGGCGGGGGTCGGAGATTTCAAGCGGCGGCGGCGGGATATCATAGCTTCTTCTCCAGACAAGGACTTGTTCATCGCCGTGTTTCGCAGCGGTTTCAGCCTTGTTCAGACCCTGAAGCGCGCCGTAGTGCCTTTCATTCAACCTCCACGATCTGAGGACAGGTATCCACATCAGGTCCATGTCATCCATAATCGTCCAGAGCGTGCGTATAGCGCGTTTCAGAGTGGATGTGAAAGCGACATCGAAAGATAATCCCTGCTCGGAAAGGAGTCTGGCGGCCTCGTGAGCTTCTGACATGCCCTTTTCGGTCAGGTCCACATCCGTCCACCCTGTGAATCTATTCTCTCTGTTCCACTGGCTTTCGCCATGCCTTATAAGAGTCAGTTTGAACATCTTCGCCACCTCCGATGTATGAAACGCGCAACCGATACCTGAATATGATAACATGGCGAGACAGCCGTCTCAATCCTTGCTTGCGGTTATTATTTGGACAGAGTGAGAACGCAGTCGGACAGTATGCCCGCATTCAACATGTAGCCGCGCCACGGAGATATTGAGCCGCCGGCGTTAGGCACAATCTTCACATATCCCGATCCGGCGACATAGTAATAGACAGGAGGAAGAGAGGCAGGAACGCCGCCGCAAGAAATTGAAGCGCGCGCATCGCTCCATAGGGTGGATTGGGTGAAAGGAGACGCGACCATGTTCCATCCGGGCGTAAGCGGAGCGGAGCGGGATGAGCCGGAATATGTTGTTCCTCCGAACGTTGATATCGTTCCGAGTTCAGTTGCGGAATGAACCCAATAAGCGGAGCCGATGTCCATGTAACCGCCTGAAGTGTGGAACCAAACGCCTGTGGAGCTTACTCTTGATATTTGCGTGGAAGCGCCGGGCGCGGAAACGATTATGGCGAACGCCATATTTTGTTTTGAGGCTCCGACAAGGTTCCAGCCTTCTCTTATGAAAAGTCCGGGAGGAGTCAGCGCTGCGGAAGCGCGCGCGCCGCCGGCCAATCCTGTCGAATAGTTGCCCGCTCCATCGAAAGCGAATGCGGTGTAGTAATAGACCGGCCCTTCGGACACTGACGAATCCGTGTATGATTCTGCTGTTCCTTCATAAATTAAATCGCCGTCGAGGATATTTAGAGGGTAATAGCCTTGTTTTCGGAGAATCTTCACCCCTTCAAAATCGGCGTCGTCAGGATTATTCCAAGACAGAGAAATCAGCGAACCTCCGGGTTGAGCGGTGAAAGATGAGACTTCGTCAGGAGGTTCCACATCCGGGGTCTGACCATTAGAGGAAACGACAGTGGACTCAAGTCCCGCGACGTCCACTGCTTTGACCGAGAAATAGTACATTTGCCCAAGAGAAAGAGTCAGACCGGATTTTGTCACTGATGTTGAAGCTCCGGCGGATGTCCACGAGACCACATCGGATGCTCCGGGGGATCTACCGATTGCGTATTTGTATGAAGCGATGCCCGATGCTGAATCTGCTGATTGTCCCCAGTTCGCGGAAAGCTGGGTAAGAGAGCCGCAGAAGGTTATGTCGGAGGTTGTTCCGTCATTGACGTATGGAACAGGGGAGGGCGGGGTGAGGTCCACCGTGAAACCGTCCGATGAAGCTACTGATGACATCAGGCCGGAATTATTCTCCGCCTTGACCGAGAAATAGTATTTCTGTCCTTCTTGGAGCGATAGGCCGGTGAGAGTGGCTGATAGCGACAGAGAGTTGCTTGTCCATGCGGAAATATCATCACCGCCCGGCGAAGAGCCTACGGCCCGCCAGTATCTCACAACGCCGGATTGAGGATCGGACGTCGCGCTCCATCTAGCGGACAGAGAAGTGGAAACGGAAGTCCAGTCGATATCGTCTCCGCTCGCGCCGTCGGTCACTGTCGCCGGCGCCGCCGGAGGAGTCGCGTCGATTCTTATACCATCCGATACTGTCGCGGATGATTCCAAACCCCAACCGTTAACGGCTTTGACGGAGAAATAGTAAATGGCTCCGTCAGTCAGGGATAGGTCTTCAAGTAAAACGGAAACGTCAAGTCCGTTGTCAGTCCATCCGACGATATTTGTTGCTCCGGCGGAAGTTCCCACTGCGAACTTGTAGCTTGCTATTCCGCTTTCCGGGTCTGAAGATTCGCCCCAATTTGCCGACAATGCGGAGAGCGTTTGACTCCAATCCATATCCGCGCTTTCGCCGTCGTAAACGTAAGGAACGGCGGAGGGAGGAGTGAAATCTTCCGTATAAAGCGTCTGTCCGTTCGAGCATGTCATTACAGACGCAAGACCGGCGTTGTTCACCGCGCGCGCGCAGAAATAATAGGTGTGGCTGATTATGAGCGGAAGCGAATATCGGGTGACACTTGTGGCAGAGCCGATGGAGACCCAAGGCACGATGTTTGCGGATCCCGGAGAGGTTCCGATTGAATATGTGTATCTGTTGAATCCGGATTCGGAGTCGGAACCTGTAGCCCAGTTTGCGGAAATTTGAGTCGGATCCGTAAAGATGTCAATATCCGCGCCCAGCCCGTCATAGACATATTCGAGAGGCTCAGGCGGCGTTGTGTCCACAAAGTAATCCAAGCGGTAATTTTGCGAGTCGGAGTGAGAATTTTCGACAGAGTCCACGCAAGCGAAAAACAAGGAGAGAGGTCCCGGCGCGGATGTTGATGCCGTGCAGGTGTGAGTCGTGGTCAAAGCTGCCGAGCACTGGTTTTCAGGCGGCATGGCGTTGTATGACAGGTCGCTAAAAGACCAACGGCAGATAGATGTCTCATTGGTAGTGAAAGCGATAGGCGGAGCAACCGACGTAAGATATCCGCCGTCTGGAGGGGAAAAGGAGTCGGCAACCGGAGGCGTCAGATCGACAGTGTACGACAGAGGCGTGTTGGATGCCACCGTGTCATTGTTGCCGAGAGCGTCTTCGCAAGCGATGTAAACCGACGCCGGGCCTTCCGCAAGCCCGAAGACTGAACACTCATGAGACACATCGTCGCCGCTCGCGCAATTTTGAACCATGTTGAGATATGAGAGATCGGTCGCCGCCCATCGGCATTCCGCGCTTTCATCAGTTGAGAAAGCGATGAGAGGAGCAACGGTTCCAATTTTCGCGCCGTCTAAAGGGGAGAAGCCGTATTTTCCGGGTGGCATGACATCGACGGTAATGCCGTCTGAACTTGTCGTTGCGGACAGCAATCCGGCTCTATTTTCGGTTCTAATTGACAAATAATAAGTCTGCGCGTGAGAAAGAGACAACGATGAAAGAGTAACCGAGGTGTCGTCTCCCATGTAAGACCAAGAGAGGACATTGTCGCCGCCGGGAGTTGTTCCCACAGCGCGCCAGTAACCTGACACTCCGCTTTCCGGGTCCGAAGCGGCATTCCAGTTGGCGGAGAGGGAGGTTAGAGACGTAGTCCATTCAACATCTTCGCCCAACCCGTCGTTAACTGCGGCAACAGGGTTTGGAGGCGTAGTGTCCACGGCAACTCCGTCAGAACTTGACGCCGCAGACAACAGCCCAGCCCCATTCTCGGCTTTAACTGAGAAATAATACGTCTGGCTGTGGGATAGGGAGAGGCCTGAGACGACGCTTGATGTGTCGGAGCCATTAGCCGCCCATGACGAAATATTGTCTGAGCCGGGAGATGTTCCGACAGCCCGCCAATAGCCGGTTATGCCAGTGTGCGGGTCTGCGGCCGCCGTCCAGTTCGCCGACATAGATGTTGTTGAACTGATGTAATCAATATCGCTGGAAATCCCGTCATTTACGTCAGTCGGGGCTGATGGCGGCGAGGCGTCTACCCTGACACCATTGGATGTAGCGGCGGTCGAAAGCAGTCCGACTCCGTTTACGGCTTTGACTGAGAAATAATACATCTGGCCGTCGGTTAATGAGAGACTGGAAACGGTCGCGGATGTCGAAGCTCCGTTGTCTGTCCATGCGACGACGTTGTCGTTCCCGGCGGTGGTTCCCATAGCGAAACGGTAGCTGGATATGCCTGAATGCGCGTCCGACGAGGCGCTCCAGTTTGCTGAAAGCTCGTCAGAGTCGGTTGAAAAATCGATGTCCGCGCCCGCGCCGTCGTAAACGTATGAAACAGTCTCCGGGGGAGATGAGTCCACAGTCTGACCGTTTGAAGAGGCAGGGGTGGAAAACAGTCCTGCCCCGTTCTCTGCTTTAACCGAAAAATAATAGGTCTGGCCGTCGGCAAGAACGAGACTGGAAACAGTCGCCGAAGTCGAAGCGCCATTATCTGTCCATGCGACGACGTCGGAGGCTCCGGGCGCGGTTCCTATGGCAAACCAGTAGCCGAGGATGCCTGAATGAGGGTCGGAAGAGGTTGTCCAGTTGGCAACAAGAGACGATGAAGAAGTAGTCCAGTCGATATCCGCGCCGGGGCCGTCGTTCACAGTGGCGACATCCGTCGGCGAGGAAGTGTCCACAGTTTGGCCGTCTGAATTGGTGGCGGTCGAGAGAAGCCCGGCCCCGTTTTCGGCTCTTACGGTAAAATAATATGTCTGGCCTTCAATGAGAGCGAGACCTGAATGAGTGACCGTGAGCAAGTCGCCGTTGTCTGTCCAGCCGACGATATCAGCTCCGCCGGGGGCGGAGCCTATGGCATACCAATAGCGGTATATTCCGCTTTCGGAGTCCGACGATGCCATCCAATTCGCAGTCAACTCGGTAGTCGAACCGGCGAATTCCATGTCCGAATCGAGGCCGTCATTGACAGCGCCCGGCGCAGATGGCGCGGATGTGTCGATTGTTATCCCGTCGGAAACTCCTGTTGAGAAGAGACCCACGCCGTTCTCCGCTCTGACGGAGACATAATATGTTTGGCCGGCTGAAAGCGATAAGCCTGTTTGTGTCATAGACTCGCTCAACGCATTGTCTGTCCAATCGACGACATCCGTCCCTCCGGGGGTTGTGCCTATTGCGAAAAGATATCTAGTGAGGCCGGAGTGAGGGTCAGTAGCTGCGATCCAGTTGGCGGACAACTCATCGGTGGAACTGGAATAGTCGATATCAGCGCCGGAGCCGTCGTTGACGGGGGCGACGCTTGTGGGCGGGGAGGAGTCCACTGTTTGACCGTCGGAAGATGTTATTCCGGAAAGCAATCCCGCTCCGTTTTCCGCTCTGACGGAAAAGAAATAGGGCTGACCGTCAGTCAGAGTTAGTTCGGAGCGCGTTACGGAAGTGTCCGTCCCGGTGTCAGTCCATGTCGAAATCTCGGTTCCGCCGGGCGTTGTTCCGATCGAGTGCCAATAACGGGCAATTCCGCTTTCAGGGTCTGATGACGCCGTCCAGTTTGCTTTGAGCGACGAGGCGGAAGTTGTCCAGTCGATGTCAGCGCCTTCTCCGTCGTAAACATCAGCGATGTCGTCCGGGGGAGACAAATCGGGCTGAATTACCGCGGAGTCGCCGATTTCAGGCGTCCTGACTGAAGCGATATAAATAGTTTCTCCTATCGCGGCTCCGAGTTGATTGAGGGACTGATCCGATGTAGTGTCGTGCAGCGTGGCTGTCCCTCTGTAAATTCCCGATCCGGCAGCGGTTTCGGTCAGCGTTACGTATATCCCTGATGGAGAAGTGGAACTGCTGCGCGCGTGTATGACGGTCTGGTTGATAATCGCCGGGTCTCCGTTGTTCCCGACGAGTTGTATGAACAATGTCGCGCCCGGCCCGGTCGCGCCGCCGAGGTCGGTCGAATACGACGAGTCCGACTTCAGCTTCAGAGAAGAAGGCGACATCAACCTGTCAACTCCCGCAGTCAACCTGTGTTGAGTGTTTATCGGGCATGCGGGATCGCAGTTGGTTCCTTCATCGTATGTGTTGCCGGAAAAATAGTTGTGTGTCGCGTTTGTGATATCTCCCGCCGTTTGCGAATAGAGGGCGTAAGCGTCGCTGTCGATGAAGTTGTTCTCCTTGAGCGTGGCGTTTTTTCCGGTAGGCTCGAAGAAGAATCCGACAATCTCAATGTCTTCGAAACTGTTGGCGACAGCGGTGATATTGGATTTCGTGTAAATGCCGCCGTAAGAATCGGCAAAAAGATTGTTGCGGATAAAAGCTTCGCTGTAAGAATCAGTGAATATCCCGAAAGAACTGGTTTCTCTGAACTCGCAGAATTCAACAACGGGGCTTTTTCCGGTTATCATCAGCCCGTATTTCGCGTATGAAAAATTAATGTGGGCGATTTCGAGGACATCAAGAGCCGTGCCGAATATAAGGAGAGCGCCCCAATCTCCCTTCGCAGGCGATTCGGCAAGAGATGTGAAAACAATAGGATCGGCTTCGGTTCCGCTGGCGATTATTCCGCCTCCGTTAGAGACGATGATGTCGGCCAAATCCGACCACCCGTAATCAGCATCGGCGACATGAGGAAAGAATTTGACGATGACTCCGGGCTCGATTGTGAGAGTGGCTCCGTCGGTTACGAAAATATCTGTCGATGGACAATACGGGTTGTTGGCGGGCGACCAGACGGTGTCGTATTCAATGTCGTCAACAAGAATAATTCCATTGCCAGACACTTCCGCCGGAGTCGCTTCGGGGTACAGCGGGTCTCCTGCTCCGCTTAACACTCCTGTGATTGAAACCTCATAAGTCACACATTCGCTCAGCGCGGAAGTTGTTAGTCTTATCGTCATTCCGTCCGGCATGGCAGTCGCCGCCGAAGGCACCCCGATTCCGTTGTTAACGCTGTAATTTGCGGGGTCGGCGGCAGTGAGGCTTCCGCTTATGTCTAGGTTGTACAAGATATCAATTGAAGTCGGCCCGGACACAGTGGCTGAAACGACAGTGAAAAACGCGTCCGAAAAAGAGACGTCAAGAGTCATCGAAGCTCCGGGAACGGAAATGTTGTCGATAGTTATTCCTGTAGCAATGCCGTTGTGTCTGTCGGAATTCGGAGTTGAGGCGGGCGACAACGCGTCTCCGTTGGCGTAGTAATCGCCGGCGTCAGCTGTGCCTCCGGTTTCAATCTCTTCCAACCCGTCGGCTTCCATTAGTCTTAGAAGTTTTCTATCCGTGTATGAGTTGTCATAAAGAAAATTCGAGCCTTGTTCGTTTAATGTCGAATCCACATGCCAGATTGTCAGGCCTTCTCCGGGAAAATTCGAATCATTTCCGTCCTGAGCGCGGTTTTGGACGATAAAATATTCATAATAATCCTTCTCTAACGACGCTTCAGGCATGATGATAGCCGCGTCTGATGAATCGTGCGAGGTAGCAAGCGAGATGCTGTTAGTTCCAGAAAAATAAACGTCGGGAGTAATCCAGCCGAGCAGGAACTTGCTGAAGGCGTTATGGTCGCCTTGGCTTGAGTCCATCATGTCGAGGCCGCCGACTCCGCCGTCTGGGCCTACGCTGTCGTCATAGTCGTAATAATCAGGCAAGCCGAGCGCGTGTCCGGTTTCGTGAATCAAGGTTTTTGGGTTCAGTTTTGCCGGCGGATCTGGAAGCTCATAATTAGATTCCCAGTTCCACGAAAAAACGTCCAGCATTTTTCCGTCAATCGTATAAGCATAGTCGGTAAAGGTCGATTTATAAGACCACCAGAATCCGCCCCAGCCGCTATTCGGCCCGGCCCAGAGAAAAATAATATAATCAATCTTTCCGTCTCCATCGTTGTCGTATTGAGAAAAGTCATGGCCGAGCGAGTCGAAATAGTCCAATGCGTCTTTAATGAGTTCTCTGCGGTCAGCGTTTGTCTCCGGGATGGATGCGCGGGGAACTCCGGCGTCGTACCAGCCGAGAACGTTGCCGGTTATGGTTAATTGTCCGTATGAAGAACGGTCATAATAGTTCGCGAGGCTCTCGTAAGGAAAAGGATCGCCTATGAGAACGTCGCCGTCGCCGAAAACCACATCTTCGATTTCTGAAGGCGTGTATGTCGCCGGATAGTCGCTGAATTCCAATCCTATGACGGGAATCTTAACGACTCCTGTCGTAGGCAATCCTTTCCAAGCAGGAGGCGGAGCCATCGCTGATTTCTCAACAATCCCCTCGGCAGCCATCAGTTGATCCATTTTGTGCATAGCGCGCTTCAAAAGCTCGGGGGATATCTTATGGTTTGAGATTTCTTTCATGAATTCGAGGCGCGTTGAAAGAGAGCCGTCATTCTTGTAATCGGCGAGTTCGCCGGGAGCAGGGGGAGCAGAGCAAAAAGCGGATTCGGAAAACACTAATAAAATCGCGACGAGAGCTGCATGAATGAAAATCAGTCTTGTTCTTGTTCTAATATTAATCAATCCAATTAATGATAAAGTAAAAATCATTACATATCCATTGTCTCAAAATTGCTTAAAAATGTCAAAGAAGAGGCAAAATGATGGCTCTAAAAAAAACGAACCGCCGAAAGAGCAAAAAAAGCTCCGGATGGTTTATCCGGAGCTTTGATTTAGCATTTACTAATTGAGCGAGTTTATTTTCTTCCGAAAATGCCGACGCTGCAAACGCTCATGGCTGGGAACCCGCCGAGGTTGTGAGTGAGAGCGAATTTCGGATCCTTGATCTGCCTGTCTCCCGCGCGGCTAAGCAACTGGAGATAGCATTCATAAATCATGCGCAGTCCTGACGCTCCGATGGGATGTCCGAAACACTTAAGCCCACCGTCAGGCTGACTGGGAATTTTTCCGTCCAGATTGAAAAAACCCGCGTCGATATCTTCTTTAGCTTTGCCGATTGGCGATATTTGAAGGTCTTCGAAAGTCACCATTTCCGTTATCGAGAAGCAGTCGTGAAGCTCAAGCATCGAGATTTCCTCGCGAGGATTCTTGATTCCCGCTTCAGCGTAAGCTCTTCTTGAAGCTTCTCTGGTGGTTTTTACATAAGTGCCGTCCCAGTCCGTGTACAGAAGCTCTTCTCCGGATGTGGCGGCGATCTGAAGCGCTTTCACCGTTATGAAGTCGTCGCCTTTAAGCTTCTTCGCGATTTCAGGAGTGGCGACTATAGCGCATGCAGATCCGTCGGAGACTCCGCAACAGTCGAAAAGTCCGAGCGGCTCGGCGATTATCGGCGAGCGCATGACTTGTTCGACAGTGACTTCCCGGCGAAGGTGCGCTTTGGGGTTCTTCGCTCCGTTGGCATGGCTTTTGACGGAGATTTTTG
Source organism: bacterium (assembly GCA_029573925.1). Classification (GTDB taxonomy): domain Bacteria; phylum UBP15; class UBA6099; order UBA6099; family UBA6099; genus UBA6099. Next base: position 4,291 of record JAKQBV010000096.1, on the reverse strand, counting down.
CGAGAGCTTCTTTTCCTTCGTCGCGCGTCAGGCCGTATTTCTCAAAGTAGCGGGTGGCCATCATTGCGAAAGCTCCGGGAGCCGTGATGTTCGGCAGAAGCATTCTGTTTCTAGTTCCCATCGCTTGGCCGAAATCCGGCAGGCCGCCGTATCCGGTGTCTTTAAGCTTTTCCACGCCCATCGCCAGCGCGATGTCGCAAGCCCCCGACGCCACAGCGTAAGCCGCGCCCCTGAATGATTCTGTTCCGCTGGCGCAGAAGTTCTCCACGCGAGTGCAGGGAATGAACGGGAGTTTAAGCGCGAGCGAACAAGGTATGGCGGACTTTCCGACGTTTACTTCGTCGAAACACACGCCCATCCATGCCATTTCAATGTCTTTCGTCGATATTCCCGCGTCTTTCGTCGCTTCGCTAAAAGAGTCCACCATCAGGTCTTCAGCGCTTTTGTCCCACTGTTCGCCGAACTTGGTGCAACCCATGCCTATGATTGCGACTTTGTCTCGTATTCCTTCAGCCATCTCAGTTCGCCTCCTTTCCAGCGGGCACGGCTTTCCATGAGTAGCCTGAAATGCCGCGTCCTTTGTCCACATATTTGCGCCGGAAGCTAAGCTCGACAGGCATGTTGACTTTCATGTCTTTAACTTCGACGTCCGTGAAATCCATCCACAACCTGCCTCCGCCATCCATGTCAACCAGCCCGTATATGGCCGGAGGGTCGAACGTGAACGCCAGCATGTCCGCGGTAAATGTGAAAAGCTTGCCTTTTTTATCCGCGAAAGAATAAGGCTCCATTTTGTCCTTGGCGTTGCAGGCAGGATTGGCGCAAATTCTCTGTGGCGGAAACTGCGGAGTCTTGCATTCCTTGCAGCGCGTTCCGACATACGCCATAATCGCTCGGCGGTCTTTCCACAGAACGCTCAGCGCGGAAGCTGCGGGCGCTTCGCCCCGTATCCCTGTCTCGATATCTTCTATTCCGCTGAAAACCTTGTATTTCTCATAACTCGTAAGCTCTTTCCGGTTTGCCAGACATGCCTTGACTGCTCGGCGCGTGGGAAGTTTCGTTATCTCTTCCGTAGCTTGGAAAAGAAGCACGTCCGCGCCGCTTCCGAATCCGACAACCACTATCTGATCGCCCGGTTTGGCGTTTTCCAGAGCGGCGGCTAGCATAAGAACGGACAAAGCCGCTCCACAGTCGCCGACCGTGTTCACCATTGATTCTTGGAATTTCTCAGGTGTGAGCATCATCTTCTTGCCCATTCCGCTCATGTCGGCGGGCAGGGCGATGCAGATTTTCGAGATGTTCGCCGGGTTTACCCCGTGCTTCGTCGCTGCTCCCATTATGGCTTCCGGAAGAATCTTAGATATGCCGGCGTCGCGTATCCATCTCTCCTCCCAGTTGCGGTTGAACTTCTCTCCGGACGCTCTGCGCTGGTCCGCAAAATCATAAGAGAGAGAAAAAGAGCCTTTGAACTCGGCGATGACGTTTTCCGTCCCGAACAGCACGGCGGCGGCGGCGTCTCCGAACATGTGCTCGTATGCTCCGCCGGGTTTGCCCAGCCTGCTGTCTGCCGCAAGCACAAGCGCTTGGTTCATTCTTCCGGCCTGAAGCGCGTCCAACGCTGAAATCATTGCGGTGGTTCCGGCTTTCAGTCCGCCCGTGATGTCCGCGGCGCTCACTTGCGACTTTAGATCGAGGGCGGTGGCAGCTATCGACGCGTTCATCCTTTCGTCGTAAGGCAGCGTTGTCGACGCAAGGAAGAGCCCTCCTATCTTTCCACGGTCAAGTCCCGAAACGCAGTTCGCTCCCGCGTTCACCGCCATCGACAAACTGTCTTCGTCGTGGTTGCTTACGGCTTTTTCGCCCTTGGCGATGCCGTACGTGAAGGGCGAATACCATCCCATGGCTTGGAAAATAGACTGGCGTTGCAGTCTGTTCCACGGTATGTACGCCCCGTATGATGTGATGCCAATCATACAGTAACACTCCTTTCAGGGTGTATTTTCAATATATGCCGTTACGCGCTGCTAAACCTGATGAAATCCTTATGCGTATTCGACAACGCATTGTATAACGCTCCGGCGCGGACAGTCAATGCGTGATTTTATTCACAATCGAACGTCATAACCGGTCGCTGAACGCTCACCCGGCTTTTTGTGTGTAAGTTTTCAAGCTCCGTGTTCATTTACTATTGAAAAGTTGGAATATAATATAAGAAAGGCAGTAACGAGGGAGTGTGAGAATAATGAAAAGATTAGCCGTAGCGGCAATCCTGACATTAACGATGGCGGTCGCGTTTGCCTCTGATGAAGCCGATAAAAGAATAAATCCGTCTGAAACAGGCGCGACCTATATAGGCGATGTCGTTGCGGACGCCATGCGCTCCGCGCTTGGGGCCGACATTGCTTTTATCAACGGAGCTTCTCTCGGATATGAAGCTCTCCCGGAGAAACTCGGCAAGGAAAATCTCAGCAAAGTAGTTCCATTCACTTCAGACGCGGTTGTGATAGTGAAAATGAAAGGCGATGCCATATTGAGCGCGCTGGAACAAAGCTGCTCCAGACTTCCACGCAGGTCTTCCACATTCCTTCAGGTTTCCGGCCTTGCTTTCACATGCGATATTAACAAAGAACCGGGCAAACGAGTGTCAGCGGCAAAAATCGGCTCGTCCGCTCTCGAACCGAACAAAGAATACACGGTCGCCACGACTGAATTCATAAGCAGCGGCGGCGGCGGATTGAAATCTTTCAAGGATTCCAAGCCTGCAGGTGACAAGACGATGACCATAGGCGACATAGTCCTTAAGAATGCGAATTACGACGGAAAAAAGGCTGGAGCGCCTTCATCGCGCATAAAAATAATCGATGAGAAGAAATAATCTATTAAACCGAATCAGATATTAGGATTCGGGAGCAATTAGTGTTTCTGTCTTCTGATGTGCTCTCGTAAAAAAGCGCGCTCGGCGCGTGTCAGCCGGTGAATTCCTTCCCTGTTAATCTTATCCAAGATCGCGTCAACTTTTTTCTGCGCCGATGCCGCGTCATAATAGTCGTCTCGCTCGGCCGGTTTGACCAGTTTCCCTGCGGCTCCTCCGACCGCTCTTGTTATCCCAGCCGGATTCCTGAGAAATAGAAATCCGAACAACATGCCTCCCACGTGCGCGGCGTATGATATTCCGCCTCCATGCATGAATATCAGATAATACAGCTCAAAGAAACACAATCCTATTACAAAGTAGAGCGCCGGAACGGGGAACACAAAAAACAGAAGAATCATCCTGTCCGGAAAAAGAAGACCGAAAGCTAACATAACGCCGAAAATCGCGCCAGAAGCGCCTATAGTCGGCGCGCTCCAAAGCGACGCTGGAACCGTCATGGAAAGCGATTGTCCGATAGCAAACATTCCTGAATTGAACGCCAGCGAAAATAGTCCGGCTCCCAACCCGCAGAAGAAATAAAATATGACGAAAACGCGAGTCCCCATCCTTCTCTCAACTTCTACCCCGAACATCCATAGCATCAGCATGTTGAAGAATATGTGGAACAATCCAGAATGAAGGAACATGTAAGTCAACGGCTGCCATATATGCAATCCGCCAAGGCATAACTTGGGGGAGATTCCTAGCCGAAGGATTATGAAGCTTAGGATATCTGAACCGGAAAACCTGTCAACGAGTCCCGCGATGCTTGTCAAAATAAAAACAGCGATATTAGCCGCCAGAATCGTTCGAACAGCCGGAGTTATGCCGCCGGGGCCGAATTGCACCTGCTTATAATAATAATTCTGCATTTTTATTTGCCTTTAATCGCTTTGTAATTGTCCAGCGCGTCGAACGCGGCGCGGGTAAGCATCGCCCTGTAGATGAATCCACCCCATCTTGTCATCATCATCTTGTGGCATAACTCTCCCATCATTTCATCCCTCGTTATCAGTTTCACGCAGCAGATTTCCTTTGTGTCTCTCGGAGCCGGTTCGCCCCCATGGTCGTGTCCGAACATGACGTAAGATGTCCAGCCGCGCTCGTCTCCTTCAGGCCCTGTAAACACAACATTCACAATGAGAGGAAAAAAGTCTATTGAAACTTCAAGCCCGGTTTCTTCGAGCATTTCCCGCTTTACTCCCTGTTCAATCGTCTCGCCGGGGTTAAGCCCGCCGCTGGGCGCGCGAAAGATTCCTGAGTCCTTGTACATAGGTTTTTGTATGCCGATGTAACCGCCGTCCCGCGCGATAAACATCGTCACATCGTGCGCTCTTCCGCCCTCCATGCTTCCGACGAGCATCTTGTATTCGAAAT